>CAYMTD010000165.1:0-1752 GCA_964393245.1 uncultured Syntrophaceae bacterium | reverse complement strand
GAGGTTCAGGTTAAGGCTAAGGCTGAGGTTTAAGGCAAGACCAAGAAGAAATTTTTCTCCCTTAACCTTAACCTCGACCTCAACCTTCTTGGAGCAGTCCTACGACTTCCATGTGATAGGTTTGGGGAAACATGTCGATCAGGGCCAGCTCGCGAAGGAGATAACTTCTTTCGGAAAAGAGGCGAAGATCCCGAGCCAAAAGGGTAGGCTCACAGGAGACATAAACGACCCCTTTGGGTCTCAATCCCGTCACTGGATCGACAACCGCCTTGGCCCCCGTCCTCGGTGGGTCGAGGAGAATAAGATTAGGCTCCTTTCCTTTCCATTTCTTCAAGACAACTTCAACCTTTCCTCGGACGAACCTGACGGTTTCAATTCGATTGAAGCGAGCGTTGAAACGGGCGTCTCTCACGGCTACGGCGTCCTCTTCTATTCCCAAGACCTCCTTACTGACAGCCGCTAAGGGAAGAGTCAAGTTTCCGACTCCGGAATAGAGGTCGAGGGTTCTTTCATGTCTCTGTCTGTGTGAAAAATCGAGAACCTTTTGGATCAGTTTTTCATTCTGTTTCAGATTGACCTGAAAGAAACTCCCCGGAGAAGTGCGAAGCGTGAGGTTCAAAGGGATGGTGAACCGGAGGTGGGGGTTACCCAAAACGATGGTCTCCCTTTCCCTCAAGATGGTAATGCCCCCCAAGATAGGATGGGATTTGAGAAACCGGTACAAGGAGGCCTGCCATTCATGAGAGGAGTCTCGAGAATAGAACATGACAACGCCTTTCCCTTCTTTTGGAGAGACATTGATCTCGATTTCTTCTGTGAGGGAGAGGAGAAAGGGTTCCTGACGAAGCAAGGAGATAATCTCATTGACCAAGGGATGGGCAATCGGACACCGTTCGATGACGACCAGCTGGTGGGACTTCTCCTGATAGTATCCCAATCGTTTCGCTTTCACCTTTAACTGGACTCGGGTACGATAATCGTATGGGTTAGGGGAAGGGAAGGCCGTGATGAAGGGGATCTCCTTCAGTCCCCCCAATCTCATCAAGACGTCTTTAAGGATTCCCCTCTTCAACTCTATGTGTTGCTCATAATCGATGTGTTGCCACTGGCAACCTCCGCATGTCCCGAAATAAGGGCAGGGAGGTTTCACTCTCCACGGGGAGGGCGCGAGGATCTCCATCCATCTCGCTATGGCGTAGTTCTTTTTCTCTTCCAGGACTTCCACCCAACCTTCCTCGCCGACGGCTGAATAAGGGATGAAAACGACCCTGCCGTCAATCCTCGATACTCCGTAACCTTTAAAGGCCATGGATTCGATTTTGGCTCGTACTCTTTTAGCCATCGCTAAAAAATAGCATGGGGGAAGAAGAGATTCAATCTAACGCTGCAATCCCATAATCCCTAATCAAAAATGGAAAGCGTAGCAATATCGCTCTCATGCTGAAATTCTTTCAGCCTCTCGCTTTCTCGATAACCCATAGATCCTGAAACAACCCGTGAAGCGAGTTCAGGGCATGGTTCGGGAGGACGATTACGGGTGATGGGCAACCCTTAACGGGCTCAAAGATGCGATGAATTGACATCTCGACATCTTTTTGTTAGGTTATTTAGCTCATATAGAGCGGACATCGAAAAAAATGACGTGGTTTAAGAAAAAAGAAGAAGAAGAGAAGGAAGGCAAAGAGAAGCGGGCGGAGCTGAAGATCTCCGAGGATCTCTGGACCAAATGTAACTCCTGCAACGAGATCATCT
>CAYMTD010000164.1:0-5681 GCA_964393245.1 uncultured Syntrophaceae bacterium | reverse complement strand
CAATGGTGGTGAGTCCCCCGATTCGAATCCTCCTCTTATCCTCCTTGATATAAGAGAGACCCTTAAGATGAGAGAGATCCACTAGGAGGGCCGGTTTTAAGACCTTCGCCCGCACATCCTGAATAACATTCGTCCCCCCGGCAATTAATGTGACACGGCCCTTCCCTTTCCGAATTACCTGAAGGGTTTCATTCATCGATTCGGGTGAAAAATAGATCATCTCTGAAAATCCTGTAAACCCTCTACCCTCTCAAATAGGCCTTCTTGATGACGTCGTTTTCATAGAGGTCCCGCTGGCTCCCTTTGACAACGATCTCACCTTTTTGGAGGACGTAACCTTTTGAGGCAATCTGGAGGGCTTTTTTTGCATTCTGCTCGATGAGGAGAATGGTCGTCCCTTTCTCATTGATCTCCCTGATCGCTTTAAAAAATTCTTCCACCAAAACAGGCGCAAGGCCCAATGATGGCTCATCCAAAAGAAGAATTTTGGGCCTTCCCATCATGCCCCGGCCGATAGCCGCCATTCCCTGCTCTCCGCCGCTCAGAGTACCCGCCAGTTGATCCAGTCTCTCTTTGAGTCGCGGAAACAAGAGGAAGACATTCTCCAATCGGTCTTGAATCTCTCTCTCCTCTTCCTCTGAAAAAGCGCCCAGTCTCAGATTCTCGAGGACGGTCATCTTGGGGAAGAGCCTTCTCCCCTCTGGGACAACACTAATCCCGGCATCAATAATCTGATGGGTCTTCCATTCATGAATTGCTTTCCCTTCAAAAAGGATGGAACCTTCCGTCAATGGAATGAGTCTTAGAATGGCTTTCAATATTGTGGTCTTGCCAGCTCCGTTGCTCCCGAGCAAGCAGACCAGTTCCCCTTTTTCGATGTTTACACTCACCCTTCGAAGCATTGGGACGCCGCCGTATTGAGTAGAGACATTTTCAAGCCTGAGCATCCTTCTCTTCCCTTCCCAGATAGGCCTCCAGGACGGTCTCATTGTTGGAGATTTCCTGAAACGTCCCCTCGGCAATCTTTCGGCCATAATTTAAGACGACTACCCTCTCCGCAACTTCTCTAATTACCATCATGTCGTGTTCGATAATCACAATCCCAATACCCGGCATCCTTGCCCGTACTTTTCGTATGTCCCCCATCAGCTCCTCTGTTTCTTCCGGAGACATCCCGGCAGAGGGTTCGTCCAACAGCAGCAACTTTGGTCGAGATGCCAGGGCCCTGCAGATTTCTACTTTTCGGCGGTCGGCCTGCGGGAGGTCAGCTGAACGCTTATAACAGCTTTCAGCCAATTCCTGGCTGAATTGGCTCAGAAGTTCAATTCCCTCCTCCACCCCCTTCCGGATCTCCCTTTCCACATATCTCCGTCTGAAGATCGCATCAAACCAATTGGAGTCTTGATGGGGGTGCATCCCAATCAGAACATTGTCCAGCACACTCAGATTGAGAAAGAGTCGATTGTTCTGGAAGGTTCGGGCAATCCCTTTTTGCGAGATCTTGAATGCAGGGAGTCCTACCAGATCATCGCCTTCGTATTTGATCAGGCCTTTGGTCGGTTTGTAAATTCCGGTAAGGAGATTAAAAAAAGTGGTCTTGCCGGAGCCATTCGGACCGATCAGGCCCACGACCTCGCCTTCGTCGATATGGAAATCGACTCCGTTTACCGCGGCCAAGCCTCCAAAATGGATCGTCAGGTCTTGAGTTTCTAACAGAGACGGCACTTACCTGCTCCGCATTACATTTAACAACGCACCCTGAAGGTTACGGCTACCCGTGCTGAGGGGATTTCCGTTATGGGTTTCGCAATACTCCAACATTCAACTGTTCTCTGCCTGCCGGCAGGCAGGCATTACTCCAAACCACCTCATCTCCGATAGATCCTCAACTTCTGTGGAAAAATCCCTTGAGGTCGAAACATCAGCATGGTGACCACAATGACTCCATACATCAAAAGTCGAAAATCTTCAAAGGCACGGAATTTCTCCGGAAGGATGGTGAGCATGATGGCACCGAGTATCACCCCGAAGACATTATCCATTCCCCCCAAAATCACCATGGTCACTACTACGACGGATACAATGAAGGCAAAATTCTCAGGAGAGATGAAACCGATGTAGTGAGCATAGATGGTACCTGTCACGCCACCAAAGAAGGCATCGATACAGAATGCCAGGATCTTATACCAGGTGACATCGATGCCCTGACACCGGGCTGCAATTTCATCTTCCCGAATGGCATTCCAGGTGAGTCCGACCCTGGAATGATGAAGACGATAGGCAACGACGAGAGCTCCCATCACAAAAACGAAGAGAAGGTAAAAATAGTTTGATTGAAATGGAAGACTGAATCCGAAAAGGTTTATAGATTCTCTGAAAGAGTGCCCTAACAAAGAGGGAGAAGGAATGTTGGGGATGCCATTGGGCCCTCCTGTCCATGAAAAATTGATGAGCAGAATATAGATGATTAACCCAAAGGCAATGGTTACCAGAGAGAGGTAGTAATCTTTCGTCTTCATGCAGGGGATGCCAAGAAGCAGTCCAAACAGCGAAGCGGCACCTCCACTGATGAACAGGCCTATCCAGAAAGGAACATGATAGTAAACGGCCAAAAGGGCAGACGTATAGGCGCCGATTCCATAAGAGGCGGCAGTTGCGAAGTTGACCACATTGGTACTTCCCAGTTGGAAGTTTAGACCGAGCGCTAAGATGGCATAGAGCCCAGCCATGACGCAAATGTGGATCAGGTAGGGACTCCTCTGAAAAACGAATGGGACCATGAGGATCATCAGAATAAAGACGACGATGGCCAAACCCTTCATCTCTCTAAACAGTCCAACCAGGGCCTGGTTAAGGCTTTCCCACTTCTTAAATAGAATTCCCAGCAGGATGAAAAAAATGATGAAGGCGGTGGTCTTCGAAAGCTGATCGGTCAACATGAAACCCGCAAAAAGGACGAAGAAGGCCACCTCAATGGCTATGAGCAGAATTGCCTTCACGATGGGCTTACGTTGGTGCATGGTTCTTGTTAAACCCCTTCCGCCGCGGTTCCCGAGAAGGACGACCGCTGAGAGCCGCCCCTACATGGTTTTGGATTTCGAATTTGCGAATTTCGATTCCGCAATCCAAATTCCGCATTCCACAATTGATTTAGACTTTTTCGTATACTTTCTCTCCCATAATTCCAGAAGGTCTAAAAACCAAAAAGAAGATAACGACAAGGAAGGCGAAGACGTCCGTGTAGGGCGTCCCACCGGGGACAAAGGCTGCTGCAAAAGTCTCAACCAATCCCAAAATCAACCCTCCGATGATCGCACCGTAAACATTCCCAAGACCGCCTACCACGGCTGCTGAAAACCCCTTTACCCCTCCCATCAATCCCATATCGAAGCGGATGATGTTGTTATAGGCTCCGATGAGAACTCCAGCCACAGCACCGAGGGCTGACCCAATCAGAAAGGTCGCAGCCACGGTAACGTCCATATTGATCCCCATCATCATCGCCGCTTCAGCATCTTGAGAGATGGCCCGGATCGCAGCGCCCATCTTGGTCCGCTTAATGAAGAGAAACATCAACGAAATCAAAAAGAGGGTGATTCCAAAGATGATAAGGCTGTCTACCCGGAGCAGCACTCCCCCCCATTGAAAGCTTTTCTGGGGCAAAATCCTTGGGAAGACTTGTGGGTTACTTCCGTGAGGGAAAGATAGTCTTACTGCCTCTCGGATCACTATCCCCAGCGCAACGGTGGCAACCAGAACCATCAATAGCGGAGCATAACGAAAAGGCTTGATGACAACTCGCTCAAAAAAGACACCCAGGAACCCGGTCGCTATCATGGCCAACAAGATAAGAAGAGGAATTGATACAAAAGCAGGGATGGCTGTCAATAGTCCCAGAGCCTTCATGAGGCTATAAAGGATGAGAATGACAAAAGCTCCCAGGATACAGACATCCCCGTGGGAGAAATGGACAACATTGAGGGCACCAAAAAAAAGATTAAACCCGATGGCGATTAGAGTGTAGGTGCATCCCAGGAGCAAGGCATTGATCAGTTGTTGAATGATCTCTGACATATGACTTTTCCTCTACGCTAAATGGATAAGAATAATGACAGGGACCCCTTCACCCTCCTGAGAAGGAGAAGTAAAGGGGTAAGAGATTGCCCGAGGGGGTAGGGTCAAGATTAGATGTTATTTATTTAGGAAGTTTACGAAGACCTTTGGCATAGGCAGAATCTTCCCACACAACCCATTTGCCATCCTGCCCGATAAAGCGGCTGACAACGATGTTGGTGGTCTGTCCGGTGGCATCAAAAGTCGTTTCACCCATTAAGCCCTTATATTTAATGCCCCGGATGTACTTCATGATCGATCCTTTATCATCGGTCCCCACTTTGGAAATGGCTTCCAAGATAATGCCTGCTGAGTCAAAAGCATTAGGCCCGTAAGCGCCAAACGGCTCGCGATATCCCGCTGCTTCATAGGCCTTGACAAATTGTGGCCCTCCCTCGAGCTTCTCGATCGGCTTGCCAGGTTTGATGCTCAGGACGCCCTCTCCGGATGGACCGGCCACTTCTAAGAATTTATCGTCTTTAATTCCTGAGATGGCACAAAAGAGTTTATTCAAGCCCACCTTCCCCATCTGATCTCGGATGAGGGCTCCTTCCATGACGACACCTCCAAAATAGACGGCGTCTGGATTGAGACCCTTGACCTTTGTGAGGATGGGCCTAAACTCTGTCGTCCCCACGGTCACCGAATCGATCGAGACGATTTTCGCTCCCTTGCCCTCAGCCATCGGCCGGAAAGCCTTCACATTCGTCTCACCGTAACTGCTGGTATCAGAAATGATGGCAAAACTCTTATACCCCAATTCTCCTATCACCCAGTCGCAGAGAGGTCCGTTTTCCTGGACGAGCGTCGGAGCGACCCGGTTAACCCCCGGATATTTATAGAACCCTGTAATATCGGGATGGATGGCTCCCCAGACGATGAATGGAATCCGATAGGTGTGGAAAGTGTGAATCGTGGCCAAGGCGACCGGGCTGTTCCAGTGCCCGCTTGCCGCGACGACCGCCGGGTCAGACACGAGCCGCAGTGCGGCAGCGACCCCTGTGGCGGGATCGGAGGCGTCATCCAACGCAACCATCTCCAGTTTGTATGGAAATTTTCCTGAAGCATTCGCCTCTCGGATTTTCAGGTCAAAAGCATTCCTTGCTCCCACTCCCTGGGCAGCGTTGGGTCCGGTCAGAGGACCGATAAAACCAATTTTAACCACTTTTGTCTGTGCCAACCCTATTGTGGTAACCAAAAAGATGGCCGCCAACAGGACAACAATCAACCCCATGATTCGATAAATGCTCTTCATCCTGCCTCCCTCCTTCTCCATGAATTTTTCGCTACCCCCTCGAGCAGCGGTTCTCAAACCTTTCAAACCGCAATTTAACAAGGTTGAACCCGTTTTTCAAGAAAAACTTCAAAGCAAATAACCCTTGACTTCTTTCCATTCGTTTGATAATTATCTTTCACTAAACGATTGACAAAGGAGGTGATCACTGTGGGGAATGTGCTGGGAATCATCATCGGGGTGGTGGCCGTTGTTGTGGGGCTCATCCTTCTGATCGTTTGGTGGCCGATGTTTGTGAAAGCCCTAATGGCGCTCGTCCCTATCCTTCTCATTC
>CAYMTD010000163.1:0-5708 GCA_964393245.1 uncultured Syntrophaceae bacterium | reverse complement strand
GGTATATTCCCCTGTCTCACTCTGATCCCAATTAATGAAAAGAAAATCCAATTTGAAGAAGCCTGCGAGCCTGCCAAGACCCATTTGAAACTCCGGCGTTCCCCACTGATTCAGAAATGTACTCTGATAGATCCCCGACATCATCAGATGAAGATTGGGCCGGACGGAAGGGATGGTTCTTTTCCAGAAAATCGGTGGAGAAGGTTTCCTCCAGAAACTTGGAAAGATGTTTGGAAACGAGTTTAGCATATGACCCCTAAGGAGGACTCCAACGGAGTTTTGCTCCCAAATTCGTCCAGTTTACAGGTCTTTACACATGCTGCCTGAATGTATGTTTTGAAAAAAGTAATGACCGGGACAAAAATTTTCATAACCGATGATGACATTTTCTGGCATAGCCAGATACCTGCCAGATGAGCAGCTCCGAGAAATTTCTTTTGTTTCGGCATGTTAGAAATTCTCAACCCCTATGGCACGCTATTTGCTTTTTCAGGAGCGTCGGTTTGAGATTTGGAAGGTGCAAGATAAATTCCAGAAATAAGAGGTTTGACAATGAAGGCATCCAAGAGTTCAAAGGGTTTTTCGCTGATTGAAGTAGTGATTGCCCTGTTCATCCTGGCCATTTCGCTATTGGCCCTCGCTGGGTTAATGGTCACAACCACAAGGAATAATTCTTTCGGAGGTCACATGACCGAGGCCGCCACATTTGCTCAGGATAAACTTGAACAACTGAGGGCAGCTCCATGGACAAGCATCATTGCCGGAGCGGACACGGCAGTGGGGGCAACCGGAATCAGTTATGCTCGAAGCTGGACGGTGACGCCCAACGGGACAGGGGACCAGGCATGGATTACCGTAACCATGAGTTGGACCGACCCGACTGCGAGATCGACTCACACCATTAATGTTCGTTCGGTGGTTTCACAGTAGTAGGATGGAGAGAAAAAAAATGAAGATTCAATCGATCTCCCATGAGAAAGGCGTCACCCTGGTTGAGCTGCTGGTAGCGCTGGTGATCGCAGCGATCACATTGGCTGGAGTTTACAGGGTATTCATCTCGCAAACCAGGAGCTATGCGGTTCAGGATCAGGTCGTTGAGGTTCAGCAGAGTGTGAGAAGTGCTATGGAGATCATATTGAGAGACCTCCGCATGGCGGGGTTTGATGACGACAACCCCACTTCCCCTTACACCGTCCCTACGGCTATCACGACGGTTGGAAGCAATACGATCGCGGTGAATTACGAGTACTACAACAGGACTCTCAACCAGTATGAGAGGCACGAGGTGACCTATGCGGTCAATGGGAGCTCACAACTGACCCGAACGTTAAACGTAACTGCCGCTGTTTTGCCGGTGCCAAATCCAACCACAGAAATTTTGTTAGACAACGTTGGGGCGCTTACGTTTACCTACGGGATCGATAGCAATACGGATAAGATTATGGATGATCAGAATGGGGACGGCATCATCAACGCTGCAGACTATGTGGCCGCAGGAGCAGTCGGCACTGCGACGGTGGTTGCGATCCGGGTGGCTTTGACGGGAGGCCCGAATCCGACCAACGTCGATGTAGCGAGGATCGTGTCCCCCAGAACCTTGGTTTCAGCGGTGACACTGAGGAATATCTGTCTAAGGTGACGCATAGAGAAAAGGAGCAATCAGTTATGAATACGAAAGCAAACCTTGTCTTAAGAAGTGAATCGGGTGCCGCTCTGGTTGTGGCTCTCTTGATGATTGTCATTTTATCCCTGATCGGCATCGCCTCCTCCTCGAACTCGACCTTCGAGATCAGACTCTCCGGGAATAAGAGGGGGGCCACAGATGCTTTCTTCACCGCTGATGCAGGGGTAAAAGCGATCATGGGCGATGTGAACAATTTTGCCTGCACCGACACCAATACGGCTGGCGTACCGACTGAAATTATCAGCGAGGGTTTCGGTGGGAAGCAAACAAGCGGTTTTACATTTAGTTTACCAGCGGGCTTTTCTTTCGCAGATCAGCCCACCATGAACGTTTACCGAACCACTCAGACAAAGGTTCCAAGAGGCTTGGGCATCAGTGCCATCGCCTTCCAATATAACTATTACATTATTGATTCGATAGGAAGAGATCAGATGGATTTGGGCACGATCAAATCGAACTGTGAGATCAGAGAGAAGATCGTGAGATTGATTCCAACAGGAAACTAATCAAGGAGGTTAGACCCATGAAGTTTAAGAAAATCTTGTGTTGTTTCATCTTTCTTCAGTTTCTCCTTTTTGCGGCTCATTCCTTCGCCAAGGATACGGACCTCTATATCGACAGCGAGTCGACCATCGAGCCAAATATTTTGATCATCTTCGATACCTCGGGGAGTATGAATGATGCTCCTGGAGACAAACGTTACTGTACCTATGATCCGAATTTCAGCTATCCCCAGCCGGCTACGATCCCGAGTGTGTCAGCCACAAAAGTTTACAGAATGAATTCAGGACAGTGGTTTAAAAACGGAAACCCCACTGTGTATAAGAATTCAGTCGGAGAGGTTCCGTGTGGTAATGCTCGAACGGAGCTTACAAGATATAACGACGGAGTATACCAGGGTAAGCCGGACAATACAGACTGTAAATCCGGGACATCGAGGACAATTGCGACCGGTAACTGGTTACGATTTAACTACGCGGATCAGGAGCTAAAGGAAGCCTGCAGCAAGTCAAAACTTCAAATTGCCAAGGAGGTCATCACAGACTTCCTGGACGATGTTGAGGGAGTCAGGGTCGGGGTGATGATCTTCAATGATAAGTTTTACCGTAATGATGGACACGCAGAGACAGAGGGTGGACGTATTGGAAAGGAGATCAAGAGCCTGGATGATGCACATCGAACCGATTTAATCAATTATATCGATTCGATCACAACGAATGCATGGACTCCTTTAGCCGAGACACTCTACGAGGCAGGGCTCTATTTTCAGGGCACAAAGAGTTATTTTAACTCGCCTCCTTTCAAATCTCCAGAGACAATATACACAAGCCCTATCCAATACTACTGTCAGAAGAATTACGTGATTCTCATGACCGATGGACTTTCAACGGTGGACCGTAACGCCATCTTAGAAACGGCCATTGGGGACCGGAACAATGATAAGAAGGAGCCCCCATGTAGTGATCCATCTAAACCTTGCTACTGGAGCTACGGTGGCGAGGGGTCTCATTACTTGGACGATGTGGCCAAGTACCTTTACGATACTGATCTTCACTCCCTGCAAGGGAAGCAGAACATCGTCACCTATACGATTGGTTTTGAACTGGATTCAAGCGCTGGCAGTGATGCTCCTCAGGCGAAAGAGCTTCTTCAGAGTGCAGCGACTCTCGGCCACGGGAAGTTTTATACGACCGAGGGGAGCGCAGGCCTGGCCGATGCCTTTGCGAGCGTTCTCAACGAGGTGCTGGCAAAGACCTCTTCTTTTGTTGCCCCGATCGTTCCGGTGAGCAAAATGGAGAGGACCACGGCAGGAGACAAAATCTATCTGGCCTTTTTTAGACCCAAGCAGAGTGGGATGTGGAGCGGAAACATCAAGAAGTATGGTGTGGCCCAGAGCAATGATCCTTCAAAAGGTATTGTCGTCGGAGATATTCTCGATGCCTCTGGCGCAAAGGCATTGGATTCAAGTGGTGCATTTTACCCCTCCTCGAAATCATATTGGTCAAGCACTTCGGATGGAGGCGAAGTTGAAGTGGGAGGAGTGGGTGAGAAATTACAGAGCCGGACCACAGAACGGAACATCTATACTCTTTTGCCAGGTGATGCAGTGGATGAGGATAACGGGCCCGATTCTAACACCTCTTTCGATTTAACCCACTCGTGGAATGCCTTTACAAAAGCGAATTCAAGACTTACGAGCAGCATATTAGCGGTTTCCTCGGGTGACAGGGACGGCCTCATCGACTTCGTTCGAGGAATCGACGTCTACGACGACAATCATAACGGACTTACCGACGATAAGCGGGATTGGATGTTAGGCTCGTTTCTCCATTCAAGACCCTATATCATCCATTATGCAGACCGGACGGTTATCTATGCGGGTGCAAATGATGGCATGCTTCATGCCTTTGATGATGCCACCGGAGAGGAACTCTGGGGTTTTATCCCGCCAGTTCTTCTTAGCAGACTGAAGGAGTTACATACGGATACACCCGGAGAATTCGTGGATGGTTCCCCCAAAGCCTATGTCACCTATGACAGCGATGGGGTAACTGTCACAAAAGCGATTCTTATCTTCGGGTTAAGGAGAGGTGGAAATTATTACTATGCCCTCGATGTCACGGATCCTACGGCTCCCAAATATCTCTGGAGAATCTACCGAGACAGGGAGAACAAGGGTGGGTCAACGCATTACTACCAGGAGCTGTCACAGACATGGTCAACCCCGGTCATTGGAAAGGTCGCTTACGGGACGGGAGAGAAGTGGGTCGCCATTTTTGGAGCGGGCTATGATGACGGTCAGGATATTGTGAGCAATCCTCCTGCCGATGACTATGGTAGAGGTGTTTACATGGCGGATGTGCTGACAGGGGATTGCATTTGGTGGAAGTCTTACAGGGGGGGGCAGACAGACATGACCCATTGTATCCCCAGTGATGTTGCCGCGATAGACCTCGATGGTGACGGGAGGATTGACCGGATCTATGTGGGCGATGCAAATGCCCGGATGTGGAGATTTAACATCGGGGATCTGAACAAGAATGGGAATTCGGATCCGAGCGAATGGACAGCGAAAATGATTTTCAAGTCCAATCCGGGTAGCAGCGAAAAGAGGAAGATCTTCTATCCACCCGATGTTACATTGGAAAAAGACAGCACCGGGGAATACGAAATGCTGTTCTTCGGGACAGGGGATCGCGAAGATCCAAAAGGAACGAAGGACGTAGACAGAATCTATGCATTCAAGGACAGGAACGCCTCGACCACAAAAGGGGAGCCTGACCTGGTGGATGTAACTGGTTTTTATAGCCTGAGCGCAGACCAGCAGACTGCTAAGATTAACGAAATCAAGAGCAAGGACGGATGGTATATCATACTCGACAGAAAGGCAGGGGAGAAGTGCTTGGCCACCCCGGTGGTCTATAACAAAGTAGCCTACTATACGACCTTTTCACCGAGCACTGAAGCCATCGGTGATCCCTGCTTCATTGGTGAAGGGACGGCAACACTTTATGCAGTGAACTATGGAACAGGAGAAGCCGTATTCAATCTTGATCTGACGAACGACAGTGGAGGGACCGTCGTCAAGGCCAAGAGTGATCGGTCAACCGTTATTGGTTCAGCGATCCCATCCGGTGTGGTCATCACCGTGGTCGGAGGCAAGGTGACTGCTTATATTGGTGTGGGTGGCGGTGTTAGCAGACCCATGCTGTCAACGACCAGAAGCATGTTCCCAGTTCATTGGAAGCTCGTTTTCTAAAAGGTCATAAACCATTCCACCCCGTACCTCCCCTCCCCCTTGAGGGGGGAGGGATAGGGTGGGGGTGATGTCAAAGGAGGTAGACCGTGAAAATAAGATGCCTTGGAAAAGAAGTTGCCTTCATCGCTTGCTTTGTCATCCTTTTCCCGCTATTCGCTTTTTCCACGGGGGATAGTGGGATGACCATTCAGGGGCCTGTGATGGGTCTCAATTGGAGTAAAAACGAAATCGTTGTAAATGAAAAGATCTTCACCTGGGATGCGA
>CAYMTD010000162.1:0-5714 GCA_964393245.1 uncultured Syntrophaceae bacterium | reverse complement strand
GGTTTGGGATAGCTGTAGAGCATTCGGATCCAATGGATCCCATCCACTCGGACCAAGCTTTTTAGAAGTTTTTCTAAATTGGTCCCGTCGCGTAAATCCTTCCCGTAGGCGGTCGTATCTTGGGCAATGAGGATGATTTCCCTGACTCCTCGATCAACGAGCCTCCTGGCCTCTTTGAGAACAGATTGGATCGTTCTGCTCCGGTAGGGTCCCCTGATGTTTGGAACGGTACAGAAGGTACAGAGATTGGAGCAACCCTCTGCAATTTTGAGATAAGCTGAGAAGGATGGGGTGGAGAGAATTCGGGGTGTCTTTTCGTTGTAGAGGAATGTGGGTTTGGAAAGGAAGCTCTTTGCTTTATGGTTTTTTGAAAGAATTTCTGGGAGATTTTGAAAGTCTCCTGTGCCGACGAAGAAATCGACTTCCGGGAACTCCTTCTCAAGCGACCTTCCATACCGCTCGGGCAAACATCCTGAAACGACCAGCAGACGGCAAGTTCCCATCTCTTTATAGCGGGAGACTTGGATAATTGTTTCAATGGCTTCTTGGGTCGCATCCTGGATGAAGGAGCAGGTATTGACGATAATGATTTGGGCCTCTTCAGGGCGAGAGGTGAGCGGATAGCCTGCCTTAGAGAGAAGCCCGAGTATCACTTCAGAATCGACCAAGTTCTTGGGGCAACCGAGGCTGATCAGTGAGACGGTTTCTTTCATTGCTTCAAAGGCCGAATAGAACGAATGATTCGAATAAGCCGAAAACTGTCACTCAACGCTTTAGCCTTAATTCATCAACCCTGAAGGGTTGAGTTACAATAATTATTATACCTAACCCAGAAACTATTTTCCAAATGAAGACAAAGGGCTTGTTTAATCAGTTGAAAAGAGGCAGAATTAAGGCACAAGAAAGTTGATAATCTTTCTCCACCCCTCCCAAAAGGAGGAATTTTTCCTCCCTTTGGTAAAGGGAGGCCGGGAGGGATTTTACAGATAAGCTAAGAAGATGGGGTTAATCCAAAAGCAATACGACGATTTAAGAAAGAAGATCAAGAAGTCTCACCTGGAAAACCAGTGGCGTGCCTTCAAAGAGACCCGGAACCGCCAGAGGCAGAACCTTCCTCTGTTTGGTGACCTGAAGAAAATCAGTGAAGAAGTGAAACGGATTCGATCTCGGTCCGTTGGAAACTGGGATCTCTTCGAAGAAGCGATGTCCCGTTTGGAAAAAAACAGGTTCAAAGTCCTTCAGGCCCAGGACGGGCAAGAAGCCTGCGAGCTGATCCTGAGAGAAATCGGCGATGAAAAGCTGGTGGTCAAATCGAAATCGAATATCTCCAAGGAAATCGGGCTAACCCATTTTCTCAACGAGCATGGCGTGGAGGTCATTGAGACAGATATCGGTGATCGGATCATCCAGATTGCCGGCCATCGGGCCTCGCATGCGACCGCGCCTGCTGTCCATCTTTCCCGTTATGAGATTGCCGAAATCCTCTCGCAACATCTCAAGAGGAAAGTACCACCGGTACCTGAAGAGGAGATGGGGGCAGTGAGGTGGGACATCGAATCCTATCTGCAGAAAGCAAAAGTCGGCATCACCGGGGCCAATGCCATTTCGGCCAAAGAAGGAGCGGCCCTCATTCTTCACAATGAGGGAAATATCACCCGGGTTCGGATGAGGGAGAAACACATCCTCATCACGGCCATTGACAAGGTCTTCCCGACGATCGAGGATGCCCTCCTGATGCTCAGACTGGAAACCTTTCTGGCGACAGGGGCCCTTTTCCCGTCCTTTATCGATATCGTGGCAGGTCGATCCAAGTCCTCGGACATCGAGAAGCAGCTTTTCTATGGCATGCATCAACCAGAGGAGGTCGTCATCGTCTTTCTGGACAATGGAAGGAGGCAGATTTTAAACACGAGCAAGGATTCCTCTGAGCTTCTGTATTGCATCGGGTGCGGCAACTGTTTGCTCGACTGCCCGGTGTATAACACCGTGGGGCCCTTCTTCGGAGCCGACGGCATGTTAGGTGGAAGGGGGGTCGCCCTTTCTTCTCTTCTTCGTGGAATGAGAGAGGGAGTCGAAGACGGTCTCTTCCTCTGCACCACCTGCGGTCTCTGCGGAGAGGTCTGCCCATTGGGCATCAATGCTGGGAAGAGCCTTAAGGATTTGAGGAAGAGAAGCCTCGAAGATTCCAAAATCTCTGCTGAACTCACCGAGGTTCAGGAGCTTCAGAGGACCATTGATTGTTATGGGACGCCTTATGAAAGAATGGTGAGAGCTCAATTTTCAGTTTCGAAAAAGAAGTCTCCTGTAGTCCTCTACATCGGCTGTGTGGGAATGACCACGGAGAGTGAGACAACCGACGTGGCCATCAAACTTCTCAATCGTCTGGGTGTTGATTTCACCCTCATCGATGAGGTCTGTTGCGAAGCGGTCAAGGACGAGACGGGTTCCAGTCCGAATCAGGAGCGGATCCAACAGAATATCGACAAAGTGAAAGAGGCTGGAGGCCGCGAGGTCCTCTTTCTCTGTCCCACGTGTCTGAAGACTTTTCTGGAATACGATGGCAAGCACCCCACAGGGCTTTATTTTAGAACCCTCACTTCCTTTCTTGCTGAGCATTTCTCGTTCACCTCGTCAGACGGCAATTCCGCTACGGTCACGTTTCATGATCCCTGCCACCTGGGAAGGGGCCTTGCTTTCTATGATGGGACGAGAGATTTACTGAGAGAACTTGGAAGTGATTTGGTTGAGATGGAACATCACCATCAAGAGTCGCTCTGCTGCGGAGCGGGAGGGGGTGTGAGGGGCTTCTATCCGAAATTCTCAAGGGACATTGCGCGGAGAAGAATTAGAGAAGCGGAAGAGGTGAGGGCGAATATTTTACTCACGGACTGCCTTTCGTGCAAACATAATCTGAAGCAGGGCGTCCCGTTCGAAGGAAAGCTGAAGGTGATGACTACCTCAGAATATCTTTTACAGGGGATCGAAGCTGGAAAGCTTCAGTTCTCCCGAAAAACAAAATCCCCTTCACCAAAGTAGCCCAATTCTATCCGATGGTCTCTTAAACCGTCCCGATTTGTCACCCTGAACCATGCCCTGAACTTGTTTCAAGGGTTGTTTCAGGGTCTAACGATTTCGGGGTTTCATAAGTCGCAGAGTTCATCTATATTTGGTTTGATTATTTGTTCTGATTTTGGTAGATTAAGTCATCCTCGCCAGGGGGTGGTGAAAATCAGAAAAGTTTCCACAAAAGGCCTATTCTCCAAAAAGAATGGGCTTTCTTATTTACAGTGCTTTGTAATGGTGGAGAAAACCCATAATATCATACCCCACTATTTAAGCGGGTTTCATTTCAGAGAGATGGGATGAAGTTGCATTTGTAGCGACGCCTCCACCTTTTTAAGTCGGCAATTGCCGAGGGCATCGAAAATTGGGTATAGTTTAAACCATGAGGACTTCTACACCAGCACTCATCAATCCAACTATGCTCACCTGGGCACGGCAAGAGAGCGGGCATCCGCCGGAGCCCGTGGCCAAGCGGCTGAGTGTAACGCCGGAGCGCTTACTTGCCTGGGAGCGTGGTGATTTAAAGCCCACAGTACGGCAAATTCAGAATCTTGCTAAGTTTTATCGGAGGCCGTTTGGTCTTTTCTTCCTCCCTGAACCTCCGGCTCTGCCTCCCCTTGCGGCAGAGTACCGTCGGCTGCCCGGTGTACGACCAGGTGTTGAATCGCCAGAATTTAGGCTTGCCTTGCGGGCGATGTCGCAGCGACGGGAAGTGGCACTGGAATTGAGCGAAGAATTGGGTGTGCCTGTGGAAGACTTCAATTTCTCCGCTCATCTATTTGAAAGCACGGCAGCCGTTGGCGCACGGTTGCGCGAAGCCCTTGGTATTACCGCAGATGAGCAGCTCGGATGGACATCTGATTGGCAGGCATGGCGGCGCTGGCGCGAGGCCGTGGAGGCGGCAGGCGCGCTGGTATTTCAGTTTCCTAAAGTGAGCCTCAACCAGGCACGCGGAGTCACGCTGTTTAAGTTCCCATTACCTGTAATAGGCATCAACAGCAAAGAATCGTCTCCTGGCGCACGGAGTTTTACTTTGTTGCATGAGCTCACTCACCTCGCACTTGCGGTTGGCAACGAGGAGCGCGCCGCTCTCGGTGAGACCCGCGATGATGCTGGCTGGCTTGAAGTCGAGAGATTCGCGGAGGAGGCTGCCAGCGCGGCACTAATTCCTTCAGAGATGCTTTCCTCATTCTTGCAGAGCATGGACGTTTCGCCTGAGGCGTGGGATATTACCCTGATACGATCGCTAGCCAGCAAATTCAACATAACACCGTTGGCAATGGCCACACGGTTACGGACTGCCGGAATGCTGTCGTGGGGCGATTACAACCGATGGAAAGTGGAATGGAACCGATACCTCAGCACGCTCCCGAAACGGAAGGGCTTTGCGTTGCCTGTCGACAAGACGCTTGGAAGAAGCGGCCGGCCCTTTGTTCAGTTGGTCCTCGAAGCGTTGGATACGAATCGCATCACAGCAGTCCAAGCAAGCCACTACCTCGATTTAAGGTTCGAACATTTCGACAAACTAAGAGAAGAGCTTGGCATGGCACCGATGCGCCCCTCGGACAGATTCGACGACGGAGAATAGCGCAAAACGAATGTACTCATTCGACACCAGTGTGTTTATGGATTGGCAGGCACGATTCTATCCGCCCGATATCTTTATCTCACTGATTGCAAAAATTGAGGGGTTGATTGTCGCTGGCCAATGCTCTGCCGTTGAGCTTGTGAAAGAAGAAATCGACGCTGTAGGAACCCCGGAATTGCGGGCGTGGGCGAAAAAGAATCCGGCTCTTTTTATGGCGCTTGATCGACAGGTGCAGACCGAAGCAGCAAGCATCGAATCCAAATATCCGGATTTGATGGATCCCAAAAGCCTTCATCAGTCAGCCGATGCTTATGTTATAGCGCTTGCGAAGGTGAAAGGCGGCATAGTGGTATCGCAGGAAACCTCGGCTGCAGAGAAGAAAAGCACCAGGAGAACTCACTACATACCCGACGTATGCCGTGATCTCGGCATCCCCTGTATAAATCTGCTGGGGCTGATGCGACGAGAACACTGGACCTTCTGAAATATAGGAGATGTTGAAAGATAAAAACACGGCGGGCGCTGTGCCTTGACACAGGACCAAAATGGAGAATCCAACAAAATAATATGTATCTATTGGTTATTGGATTGGAATACAACAGCCGCTCCCAAGATTATACGCAAGATTGAACCAACGATTTAATAGGGAAACTGTTTAATGGAAAACATTTCACGTTTGACTAGTGTCTCCCCTCACATAATCCTGCCTAATACCCTACCCAATCTCTCACCGTTTGTTGTATAAATGTTTTTTCTTCTCAGAATAAGTTGAAGGGAAAGAGAAGGGATAACCGAGGATGTATTCCCTGCCAGGAGTAGTGTCCTCAGTTATCCCCCAAAGAGTTCTTACTTGATACTGTATTGCGATCTCGATGTCAAGCTTTTGGAAGAGTTGTGTCATTTAAGAATTAAAAGTGCACCGTTTTTATCGATTTAAAGTTTAAAAGTGCACACCTTGGTTTTTGGATTGTTTTAAGCAATTTTACAAGTTCGTCGTCGGCTTTGTGGGAATGTGGGAAAGCCGTAGGCTTTTCCAAGTCATTGTGGGAAGTGTGGTAAAGTC
>CAYMTD010000161.1:0-5726 GCA_964393245.1 uncultured Syntrophaceae bacterium | reverse complement strand
TCTTCATCTAAGCCATGCCGCTTCATTAATACCCCTTTCGCTCTTTCCACCAATTTACGGGTCTCCAGTTCCTCTTGGATGACCTTTGTCTTGACCATTAACTCAGTGTTTTCAATGCAGATCGCCGCTTGATTGGCGACCGTGGTAAGCAGGGCTCGTTCCGTTTCAGTGAATTCATGCGGATAGGAGGTGTAAATATTGATCACGCCAATGACTTTGTCTTTGATCGTCATGGGAACGCTGAGCATGGAGACCAATCCTTCTTTACGAGCCAGTTCCTTCTCCTTGTAACGAGGTTCCTTAAGGACGTCCAAAATGGCCAGCGGTTTCTTCTGCTCGGCGACATAACCGACGACGCCCTCGCCAAGTTTTAGGCTTCTTTCCTTGAGATAGGCCTCGCTGATCGCTTGCGTGGCGCGGATTCTAAGAACCTTCTCCTTTTCATCCAATATCCAGAGAGAACAGATCTTTGAGTCCATGACATTGGCCGTCACCGTGACGATCAATTTCAAAATGTCATCCAAGTACTGATCCGAAGAGATGGCCTGGCTGATCTCGGAAAGGGCTTTGATCTGCTTCTCATAAGATGTTTTGGATGCCTTTTTCGTTAACAACAGAGGGCTCCATCCGGTCAACTTGTGGAGGTTACTTTACACAAAAGACCCTACGTTGTCAATTATTTCCGTTGGGTTGACCAGGGGAGAGGATTATGGTAAATATGAAAATTATTTCTGTTTTTTGCGAGAGGAGGAGACGAAGTGGCCAAATTGGACAAGAAGGATGTGCTCCGCCTGGCAAAGGAGAGGAAGGTCAAATTCGTGCGCCTCTGGTTCACGGATATCCTTGGTTTTTTAAAAAGCTTTGCGATTACCATCCGTGAACTCGAGGGAGCCTTGGAAGATGGGAGAGGCTTCGATGGGTCCTCCATCGTTGGCTTTGTTCGAATCGATGAGAGCGATATGATTGCCATGCCAGATCCCTCCACCTTTAGAATCCTTCCCTGGAAGGCGAACGAGGCCGTGGTCGCTTCTATGTTCTGCGATATCTTGCAGCCCGATGGGAGTCCTTATCAGGGAGATCCTCGATGGGTCTTGAAGAAGAATCTAAAACGGGCTGCTCGAATGGGATATGTCTTCAATGTGGGACCCGAGCTGGAATACTTCTATTTTCAGCGTTCAACGGGCAAACCAGAAACCCTCGATACAGGCGGTTACTTTGACCTTACGCCTTTGGATGTTGCAAGCGAACTTCGGAAGCAGACCGTGATGGTCTTAGAAGAGCTTGGAATTCCCGTGGAGTATTCCCACCACGAAGTGGCGCCCAGTCAACATGAGATCGATCTCAAATATGCGGATGCGCTGAGCATGGCGGATAGCACCATGCTCTATCGACTCGTGGTCAAAGAGGTTGCTCTGAAAAATAATGTCTATGCTACGTTCATGCCGAAACCGATTTACGGCGTCAATGGGAGCGGCATGCATACCCACCAATCCCTTTTTAAAGGGAACAAAAACGCCTTCTTCGACCCAAAAGACAGGTATCATCTCTCTGATATTGGCAAACATTACATTGCCGGTTTATTGAAGCATGCGAGAGAGATCACGCTGGTCACGAATCAATGGGTGAATTCCTACAAACGGTTGGTGCCAGGCTATGAAGCGCCGGTCTATATTTCCTGGGCGCAAAGGAACCGCTCCGACCTCATTCGGATCCCCGTCTATAAACCCGGCAAAGAGAAGGAGACACGGGTGGAGTATCGGTCGCCCGATCCTGCGTGCAATCCCTATCTGGCCTTTGCGGTCATGGTGGCCGCAGGATTAGAAGGAATTATGAAAAAATATCCCCTAAGAGACCCTGTCGAACGAAATGTCTATGAGATGACTGAGGAGGAGAGGAAAAGGAATCAGATCGATTCCCTTCCCGGGAATCTCTACGAAGCCATTCGTGTGACAGAACAGAGCCTGCTCGTCAAAGAGGCTCTGGGGGAGGATCTCTTTAACAAATTTATCGATAACAAGAAGATTGAATGGGACCGTTACCGAGCCCAGGTCACCGATTATGAATTGAAAGAGTATTTTTCAATCTTGTGAGGGAGGAAGAGGAGGATGGACCCAACCAAGGAATGGTGGATTGAGGAGAGGGCAAGAAAGACGGTTGAAAAACTCCAGGCCCATCAGTTCAAGGCGGTCTATGTCAAAACAAAGGCAGACGCCGTCGAAGAAATTTGGAAACACATTACCCCGAAACAAAAAATAGGCATTGGCGGGTCCGTCACAATAAGAGAATTGGGAATCTTGGAACAACTGGAGGCAAAAGGCTGCCTGCTCTATAACCACTGGCAACCTGGTCTTTCGAAAGAGGAATCCGTTCAGGTTCGAAGGGCGCAGATTACCTCCGATGTCTTTCTTAGCAGTGTCAATGCGATTACCCTGAATGGGGAACTGGTGAATATCGATGGGGTGGGAAACCGTGTGAACTCCTTAAGCTTTGGACCAGGAAAGATTATCCTTGTGGCAGGATATAACAAATTGGTCGATGATGTTCAAGAAGCGATTAAGAGGATAAAAAACGTGGCAGCTCCGCTCAATGCCAAGCGGCTGAGTCTTGACCTTCCTTGTGCCAAACTGGGAAGGTGTGTGGACTGTAACTCTCCGAATCGAATCTGCTGCATCCTTGTTGTTCATGAGAGGAAGCCCCTGATCTCCGATGTCTTCGTCATCATCGTCGGCGAGGAATTGGGCTTTTGAAATTGCAAATTGAAAAATCATCAACCTTCAATCTGAAAGCTAACATCTGAAATCTCAAATCAGAAGAAGGAGGAAGCATGGGGAAAATCCGGAGGGCGATCATCAGTGTGACGGACAAGTCTGGAGTGGTGGCGTTTGCGAAGGCATTAGCTCAGATGGGGGTGGAGATCCTCTCAACCGGAGGGACAGCAAAGACCCTGAGGGAGGGCGGAATCTCTGTGAAGGACATCTCGGAATACACCGGATTTCCAGAGATGCTGGACGGGCGGGTGAAAACCCTTCACCCCAAAGTCCACGGAGGTCTGTTGGGACAGAGGTCGAAGCCGGAACATGTCAAGAAGATGAACGAACATGGGATTCTTCCGATCGATCTTGTGGCGGTTAATCTCTATCCCTTTGAAGCCACGGTGGCAAAGGAGGGGTGCACACTCGAAGAGGCGATTGAGAATATTGATATCGGTGGGCCCACGATGCTCCGCTCGTCGGCGAAGAATTACCCGGACGTGACGGTAGTGGTGGACCCGACGGATTACGATCTTGTTCTTTCCGAGCTGAAGGAGCGGGGAGAGGTTTCCATTGAAACCAATTTTAGATTGGCAAGAAAAGTCTTTCAGCACACCGCACGTTATGAGGGAGCCATCTCCAACTACCTGGGGCAAATTGAGGGAGGAAAGAAGGTTAAGGATTTTCCGGACACGTTCACCTTCCAGGTGAAGAAGGCACAGGACCTTCGCTATGGGGAGAACCCTCATCAGAAGGCGGCATTCTACCGAGAGCCCGTGGTGTCCGAACCGTCCGTTTCGAATGCGGTTCAGCTCCAGGGGAAAGAGTTATCCTACAACAACATCCTCGATGTGGACTCCGCCTTTGAGACGGTCAAGGAATTTGAAGAGCCTGCGACGGTCATTATCAAACATAATAATCCCTGCGGAGTTGCCATCTCTTCTGGGAGTTTGGTAGATGCCTACCGGAAGGCAAGGGATTGTGATCCGGTCTCTGCCTTCGGCGGAGTCGTTGGGTTCAACCGGCCAGTGGATAAGGAGACGGCCAAAGAGATGGTGGAGATCTTTTTGGAAGTCGTCATTGCTCCTGGCTTTGCCCCGGAAGCACTGGAGATATTAAGAACGAAAAAGGAACTTCGTCTTCTCCAGACCCCCCCCTTAACAACTTCCTTTAAACAGGGAGGGTTCGATCTGAGGAAGGTGGTGGGCGGGCTCCTGGTTCAGGACCGCGATCTTGGCAGGGTGTCGATGGATCAGTGGAAGGTGGTGACCAAGCGAAAACCGACAGAGGAGGAGAAAAAGGCGATGGCCTTTGGCTGGAAGGTGGCCAAGCACGTGAAGTCGAATGCCATCGTCCTTGTCAGGGAGGACCGGACCATTGGAATAGGGGCAGGCCAGATGAGCCGTGTGGATTCAACTCGCTTGGCGGTTATGAAAGCCCAGTCCTCCACTAAGGGAACGGTGTTGGCTTCGGATGCCATGTTCCCTTTCAGGGATGGGGTCGATACCGGCGCTGAGGCCGGCGCAAGCGCCATCATCCAGCCCGGAGGTTCGATCCGTGATGATGAGGTGATTGCCGCTGCCGATGAATACAACATCGCCATGGTCTTTACGGGAATGAGACACTTCAGACATTAAATCGGCTGTATCCGTAGAAGAGGCTTCAAAAGTCGCTTTTCGTTGCTTAAAATATTTTTTCGGCCATTCTAAGGCTCGCTTCACTGCAAATTAAAAACTCGCCCTTCGGGCTTAGACATTTAATTTGCAGCCGTTTCGCTTCGCCAAGAATGGCTCGCGAAGAAATCTTCATTTGCACTCGGAGCGGCTTTTTCAGATCTAATGTTTTTCGGACACGTGACACGGAAAACGAGGTTACTATGAAGGTTCTTGTAGTGGGTGGTGGCGGCAGAGAGCATGCCCTGGTCTGGAAGATCGCGCAGAGTCCGGAGGTATCGAACGTCTACTGCGCCCCGGGAAATGCGGGGATTTCCCAGCAAGCCACCCTTGTGCCCATCAAGGCCAACGATCTAAATGGGCTTCTCAATTTTGCCTCTCGAGAGAAGATCGATCTTACTGTCGTGGGTCCCGAAGAACCTCTGACCAAAGGCATCGTTGATCTCTTCGAATCGAAGGGCCTCACGATTTTTGGGGCAAGCCGAAAAGCGGCAGAATTGGAAGGCAGCAAAGCCTTTGCAAAAGAGATGATGAAGAAGTACCGCGTGCCTACTTCATTTTATGAAGTGTTTGATGATCCGAAGAAGGCAAAGGATTACGTTCGTAAACAGGGTGCCCCTATTGTGGTGAAAGCGGATGGTCTTGCGGCAGGCAAAGGGGTCATTGTCTGCAAGACCGTTGAGGAAGCTCTGAGATCGATTGATCAGATCATGGTAGAAAAGACCTTTGGCGATGCAGGCAATCGGGTGGTGATCGAGGAATATCTTGTGGGGGAAGAGGCTTCCTATATTGCTTTTACTGACGGGAAGGCAATCCTTCCCATGGCATCGTCTCAGGATCATAAACCGGTCTTCGATGGGGATCAGGGGCCGAACACGGGTGGAATGGGAGCCTACTCCCCTGCGCCTGTGGTGACTGATGAGGTGCACGAAAAGATTATCGAGAAGATCCTGAGGCCGATCATTCAGGGCATGAATGAAGAGGGAAGGCCTTATAAAGGAGTTCTCTATGCCGGACTGATGATTCATGAAGGTCATCCGAAGGTATTGGAATTCAATGCTCGATTTGGGGACCCGGAAACCCAACCTGTTCTGATGCGGATGAAGAGCGATATCATTCCGATCCTGAGTGCTTGCATCGAAGGAAATCTCTCCCGGCACAGGATCGAATGGGACAGTCGCGCTGCGGTTTGCGTTGTCATGGCTTCAAAAGGTTATCCGGGGGATTATGAAAAGGGGAAATTGATTTCAGGGCTGAAGGAAGTTTCTGAGATGGAGGATATCTTTGTCTTTCATGCTGGGAC
>CAYMTD010000160.1:0-5738 GCA_964393245.1 uncultured Syntrophaceae bacterium | reverse complement strand
TGATCCCCAAACGATGTTCCTGCGGTTCGATTCTCCCCATGCATGATCGACTCTTAGGCCGCTCAGACGACATGTTTATCTTCAGAGCCGTCAATATCTATCCCGGTCAGATCGACCATATCCTCTCAAACATAAACGGTGTGGGCAGTGAATATCAGATCCATCTTGATCGAAAAGAGGATGGAAAGGATTATATGACCGTGAAGGTGGAAAGGGCGGAAGGAGGTGATCTATCCGGAGACCAAACTCTAATAAATACGATCGAGGAGGAGATCAAAAAACAGATTCTTGTCACTGGTAAAGTGGAGATCCTTGACTATGGAACCCTTCCGAGGTCAGAGCGGAAGAGCCGGCGGGTCTTCGATCATCGGGAAATTTAGATCAGAGTTATGAGTTGAGAGTGATGGGTCTATAATCAAATTTTTCGGACACGAGTCACGGATCCCGATCCACGAATTAGGAAGGGGGGATGCTTGTCAACCGTGTTAATAGAATTAGGAAAAAAGAAAGCTTAAAGTTAACGGATTACCATTTGAAATTTAACCAATTAATGGAAGGAGGTCAATGATGAAAAGGTATCTATTGATAATTCTAATTTTGGGGATCTGGATTTTTTCGGTGGGCGTGGGTTTTGGTGCCGAACCCATCAAGATCGGGGGAATCTTTTCTTTAACCGGGCCTGGTGCCCATATTGGAGTAGCCCAGAAGAATTCCGTCTTAATCGCCATAGACGAATTTAACAAAAAAGGAGGGGTGGCTGGCCGCCCCATCGAGATGGTCCTTGGGGATGACGAAAGCGATCCGACGAAGGCAGTGATGGCTCTTAAGAAGATGGTTGAAACACAACCGATTGTAGCGCTCATTGGGCCTACTCGAACCGATACAGGAATGGCAATGATCCCCACCCTCGAGAAGGAGGGAATCCCTACCTTCATGCATGCAGGAGGGGATGTGATTATCACGCCGGTCAGAAAATGGGTCTTTAAGTCACCCTACCGGGCTGCGGATGCCATGGAACGCATTGCCCTATTTTTAAAGAAAAATAATCTGACCCAGATCGGTTTTCTCCATTCATCCGATGGTTTTGGAAAAGATGGGGCGGCCATCGTGGATCGGCTTTCAGCAAAGTTTGGATTTAAGATTCTGGCAAAGGAGACCTTCGATCTTAAAGATGTGGATATGACAGCCCAATTGACCCGTATCAACGCCAAAGGCCCCCAGGCCATTATCATCTGGACCATTGGCCCGCCGATGGGGATCACCACAAAGAATGCCCGTGCCCTTGGTATAAAAGTTCCTTTGTTCCAGTGCCACGGTGCAGCAGAACCCATCTTCTTTAAACTGGCAGGGGATGCTGCGGAGGGGGTGATGATGCCCTCGACAAAGATTGTGGTAGCTGATCAACTTCCTGACACCGATGTCCAGAAGAAGAAACTCTTAGAATATATCAAAGAATACGAAGGACGATTCAAGGATGTGCCAGGAACGATGGTGGCTTATGGAGCGGATGCAGCCTACCTCCTTCTCGAAACCATTAAGAAGGCAGGACCTGATCGGGCCAAGATTCGAGATGGCCTCGAGGGGATGAAAGGCTATGTGGGTCTCAGTGGAATTTACAACCTCTCACCCGAAGACCATACTGGAACTACGGTAAAGGATATTGTTTTAGTGAAGGCAGAGAAGGGAAAATTTAAATTGGTGCAATAGGACCAATGGCCGGAGTCCATCTTTCGGACTTCGGCTATTATATATATGAAATCGCAATTTTTTTCACAAATGGAGGGCCATGGAACTACACGAACAAATCTTTCAATATATCATCTCAGGCCTAACGATCGGGGCCATCTATGCCATAGTCGCCCTCGGATTCAACATCATCCATAATGCCACTGGAATTGTGAACTTCGTCCAATGCGAATTTGTCACTCTCGGTGGAATGATGATGTACACCTATCACACCATCTTCGGGATCCCCCTCTCTTTCTCCTTTTTCCTCTCCACAGCAACAGTCACCTTGCTCGGTGCCCTCATTGAAAGAGGTCCCATTCGGGCCGCTAAATCGAAGGCTATTATCGTCCTGATTTTCATTACCATTGGAATTTCCTCCACTATAAGAGGAATGGCTCTTCTGACATGGGGTCCTGATAACGTGCCTATTCCTTCTTTTTCCGGAGAGAAAGTGATCCAAATTCTTGGTGCGGCCATCCTTCCCCAACACCTATGGATCTTCGCCATAACGATTGGGGTCGTCATCTTTCTCCAATACTTTTTTCACCGAACGTTAATTGGAAAAGCAATGAGGGCTACGGCCGTTAACAGACGAGCTGCCTCATTGGTAGGGATCAATGTTAATTGGATGATCCTGCTTTCCTTTGCAATGAGTGGGGGTCTTGGAGCCGTGGGAGGAATAATCATCGCTCCTATTACCACCACCTCCTATGATACGGGGATCATGTTAGCTCTGAAGGGTTTTGCTGCCGCCATTTTGGGCGGCTATGGAAACAGCACTGGAGCTATTGTTGGAGGATTGATCTTAGGAGTGCTGGAGTCCCTCGGTGCAGGGTTGATCTCCTCCAAATTCAAAAATGCCTTTGCTTTCTTTATTCTTCTCCTTGTTTTGTTTTTCAAACCTACAGGACTTTTGGGTCATGGGGAGGCAGAACGGGTTTAGAAACCGGGACAGAGGCATGCACGAAGGAGTGCGGCTCGATTCGTGAGTCGAAAATTAATGGGGTCATCCATTAGAAGAAAAGAAAACTTATTTTTACTCATATTTGCGCTGGCCATCATCCTCATCCCCATGGTGGTGAAAAATAAGTATTATTTCCTTGTGATGAATATTGTCGGCCTCAACACCATTGTGGTGGTGGGCCTTAATCTGTTGATCGGATTTGCTGGACAAATTTCCTTGGGACATGCCGCCTTTTATGGAATGGGGGCTTACCTATCCGCTGTTCTGACAGCGACATACAGTTTCCCCCCCTGGCCTACGATCGTCATTGCAATGATCGCCACAGGGGCAGTTGCTTACTTTGTCGGATACCCTTCCCTCAAATTAAGGGGCCACTATTTAGTGATGGCTACATTGGGATTCAGCATCATCGTCCACATTTTTATGGTTGAACTGGACAGGATCACGGGAGGTCCTTCTGGATTTCCCGGAATTCGTAACCTTTCAGTCGGCAGATTGGTTTTTGATAATGACTTTAAAAACTTCTATCTCATCTGGACCTTTACCTTCCTCTGTATCCTCGCCTCGATCAATTTAGTTAACTCCCGAGTGGGGAGGGCACTCAGGGCAATTCACGGCAGTGAGATAGCAGCCAATACCTTGGGCGTTGATACAGATAAGTATAAGACAAAGGTCTTTGTCCTGAGCGCCATCTTTGCCTCTTTAGCAGGAAGCCTTTATGCCCACTACATTACTTTCATCAGTCCTCGTAGTTTCGACTTTTACTACTCCATCCAGGTGGTCACCATGGTCATCGTTGGAGGGATGGGGAGTGTTTGGGGATCGTTCTTCGGAGCCGGCCTTTTGACAGTCCTTTCAGAAATCCTTCATGTGGCTGAAAAATATAACATCATCGCGTATGGAGCTATTCTCACAATTGTGCTTATCTTTCTTCCAGAAGGAGTTTTGGTAGGTCTTTATAACCTTTATCAGAGGCGAAAGATTAAAGCCCTGATCGAGGAAGAGAGGAATCGAGTTTTGAGTTAAGAATTTAGGTGTGAGAGTTCAAAAATAATATTAGTCACGAATCTTATCATGTGTCATTCTGAAATCATACTGAGAGCAGATCGGCTTTTGAAAACATTCGGTGGGGTCGTTGCCCTCATCGATGTCTCGTTGGAGGTCAAACGGAATGAGATCACCGCGATCATTGGCCCCAACGGTGCGGGGAAGACCACCCTCCTCAATCTCATTACAGGGATCTATCCTCCGACATCGGGAAAGATCGTCTTTGAAGAAACCACGATCTCCAGACTCAAGCCCTTTCATATTGCCTTTCGAGGGATTACACGAACATTTCAAAATATCCAGGTCTTTCAAAATATGACGGTCTTAGAGAATGTGATGGTTGGATTTCATACACAGACCCAATCCGAATTTTTTAGTTGTCTCATGCATCAGGCAAAGGTAAAGAAAGAAGAAAAAATTGTTAAAGAGGAAAGCTATTCCATTCTCCGTTTCTTCAACCTCGATAAGAAAGCGCACTGGCTCAGCTCCGGCCTTCCCTATGGAGAACAGAAGCGTCTGGAGATCGCCCGGGCCTTGGCCGGAAAACCAAAACTGATCCTTTTAGATGAACCTGTGGCTGGTCTCAACACCAGAGAGACCGAGGAGATGTCTGAACTCATTTCGAAGATTAGGGATAGCGGAATCACGATCGTCCTGGTCGAACACGACATGAATCTTGTAATGGGAATCTCGGATAGAATAATGGTTCTTAACTATGGCCGAAAAATCTCAGAGGGAACTCCAGGAGAGGTTCAGATGGATCCAAACGTGATCCAGGCCTATCTGGGAGAGGGATGAGGAATGCTTGTCATCGAAAGCATCAATACTTATTACGGCGGGATCCATGCCTTGAGAAACGTCTCTCTCCGCATCAAAGAGGGGGAGATTGTGGCCCTTATCGGTTCGAACGGTGCAGGGAAGTCCACCCTCCTTAACTGCATCTCAGGAGTGATCCCTACCCATACAGGCTCCATCATCTTCAATGATCTCGAAACTACTCGTTTCCCCCCAGAAAAGATCGTTGATCAGGGCATCGTTCAGGTACCTGAGGGAAGGCAGCTCTTCAATCCTCTCACTGTATTGGAGAATCTGGAGCTCGGGGCTTACCTCCGGTTTTCTAAAGAAAATAGAAAGGGGATTGAAAAAGACCTCGGCTACGTATTGGAACTCTTCCCCATTCTCAAAGAAAGAAGAAGCCAGAAAGCTGGAACCCTGAGCGGTGGGGAACAACAGATGCTCTCCATTGGCCGGGCGATCATGAGCCGCCCCAAATTGATGCTCTTAGACGAACCCTCTTTAGGCCTTGCCCCTCTGCTCGTCAGAGAGATCTTCAATGTCATCCAGAGGTTGCAGGAGGATGGGTCGACGATCCTCCTGGTTGAACAGAATGCAAAGGCTGCGCTTAAGGTGGCCACCCGGGCCTACGTCATCGAGACCGGCAGAATTACTTTGCAGGGAGAAGCGAAAGCCCTAATGGAAAACGAAGAGGTTAAGAGAGCATACTTAGGCAAGGATTACAGTGAGAAATCGGAGAAGTAGTATTAAATCTCGTTGACCCATTCGAAATGGAGGCTTCCATGAAAAGATTCGACTACCTCAGACCCCAAACCCTTGAAGAGGCCCTCTCTCTTTTGGACCAGCACGGCAAGAAGGCAAAGCTTATCGCCGGCGGAACCGATGTCATCGTGATGATCAAGCAAAAGGCGATCATGCCCGAGGTGCTCATCTCCCTCCGGGGGATCCCAGGGTTGGATCAAATCCAATATGACGCAACCCTGAGGATAGGAGCATTGGTTCCTCACCGGGCCATCGAAAAGGCGGAGGTGATTCGAAAAGAGTTTTCTGCCTTAGCTGATGCGGCTGACGTCTTGGGCTCTATCCAGATCCGAAATGTCGCCACCATTGGAGGGAATATCTGCACGGCGGCCCCATCCGCAGATACGGCAACGCCGCTGTTGGTCTTGGGAGCTCAGGTGAAGATCAAGAGCCTCAGGGAAGA
>CAYMTD010000159.1:0-5781 GCA_964393245.1 uncultured Syntrophaceae bacterium | reverse complement strand
GATTCTTAGAGAATATTTCTCTTAAGACCCTGAGCTATTACATTAGGAAACCCGATGGTCTTCAACTCTTGCATCAATCCGATCTCACCCAGGGCGAGGCGGGAAGTGTAGAAATAAATACTCTGAGTTTGTCCGAGGGAAGTTACCCCATCCGAACGACTCTTGCGTATTTAGATTTAGCTGAAAATCGAATTGTAGAGATATCAAGCGAGAAAAGTCTCTTGGTCGATCGAGTCCTTCCAACGGCTCGAATAACCTATCCGGTCAAATCGATGCAACTCTGTCCCATCAAAATCTCTGACCCGAAAGGGGATTGGTATGGGATACCTATTGAGGGAATTGCAACAGATAATCAAGCAGTGGAGAGATATGAGGTCTATTATGGAATAGGTGAGAATCCAACTGAATGGACAATGGCTGCAACTCGAAAAAAGGGTGAGGTGGTAGCTTTTTCGATGAAAAGGGGTGCTCAGGGGGCCCTTGGAATCTGGGATATCACTTATCTCAAGGGAAAAACCTTTTCCATCAGATTAAAGGTCATTGACGGTGCAGGAAATGTGAGTTGCGATACCGTGAGCTTCTCTTTTGATGCACTGATTGAAATCACCCGTCTCTTGACAGACAAGCTTATTTTCTCACCGAATGGGGATGAGGTGTTGGATGAATTAGAAACCCAATACGAAATCGATGAATATGCGATCGTCGATCTTAAAGTATTCAGGTTGGTAGAGGATAGTGATGGTTCTCGTATTTTGGATTCCGCGCCCGTTAGGACTCTTCGGTCAGGTTCACAACACCTCGGTGGAATAGAACGGGCCACATGGGATGGCAGGGATGATTCGAATGCGATTGTCCCGGATGGTTTGTATGGCCTCGCAGTCTTTGCAAAAGATGCCTGCGGAAATGAAAACTTGAAGTGGGTTCCCGTGGAGGTGGACAATACTCCTCCCAAAACAGTCATTACCTATCCAGATCCATCTGATCCCCTTGGAAATATTGTAGAGGTGAAAGGTACCGGAGATGACCTCCATTTCCAGAGCTACGTACTTGAGGTGGGCAAAGGCGCGCAACCTGAGGACTGGTTCCTTGTCTCATCAGCGAACACTCCAGTAAAAGAGGATATACTTGGAACCTGGAACACCACTGACCTTGAGATTGGAAAATGGACGTTAAAGCTTACAGCAATAGATAAAGCTGGTAACAAAAATACCACAAGCGTCACCATCGACCTCAATCAGCGGAAAGACCTCATCAAGGACCTAATTGCAATGCCCAGGCTCTTCTCGCCCAACAACGACGGAAAACTCGATACAACAAGAATTGATTATGAACTGACTGCCCCTTGCGAGGTTAAAATTGAGATCTTCGATTCCAATAGCGCAGTTGCGAAGACATATGCCACAACTATTTCCTCGCCGGGAACCTATAACTATTCCTGGGATGGAAAGAATGATGCAGGGAGTGTTGTCCCGGATGGAGCCTATTTGCTTCTTCTTACAGCAAGACTTTCATCCAATCCTTCGGTCTTGCAGGAGGAAAAGATCACTCTGGCCGTTGATTCCACATGGCCAGTTGCAGTCATCCAACAACCCCTGAACAATTCCTATGTGAAAAGCCCTGTCACCGTTTCGGGGACGATCAGCGATAAGAACCTTTTGGAGTACTCGATCACCTATACAGGAGATGCAGGTTCATCCCTTTTCGATAAGGCCAATCAGAATCGGGAGAACTATCTCTTCGGTATTCTTCCTGAACTGCCTGAGGGTCCATACATCCTCTATGCTGAGGCAAAAGACCTTGGCGAAAATATTACAAGGAAGAACATTGCTTTTACTGTAGATAGGACACCCCCCAAGGTCACTCTGGAATCGCCTAAGGACGCGGAATATTACGGAGCGGAGAAGAATGCCATCTCCATTACCAGTTCGATTACCGAGAAGAACCTTGAGACATTTAGTTTAAGGTATGGTTCAGGAGATCATCCCCCCCAGTGGACCGATTTACTGGCTGGAAATACTATCCCTATGAATCCTCAACTCTTCTCATGGAAAGTGGGGAAGAGTGACGGCATTCCTGATGGCCCTTATACCCTCTCTCTTTATGCACGGGATAGGGCCGGCCTAACAGGAGAGGTTAAGGTCAAGATCACCATTGATAACACGTCTCCTCAAGTATCTCTTAAATCCCCCCAGGACGGCCAGTATATCAAGGCAGCAGTCGATATCCAGGGGACTGCATCCGATCCAAATCTCGACAAATATACACTTGAGGTTTCTGAAGGACAGTGTAGCAGTGCCTTTAAATGGGCACTCCTTAAGAGTTCGACCACTTCCGTCAACGATGGTCTGCTTGCCGTATGGCAAGCCCTTCCACCGGATGGAGATTACTGCCTTAGGTTAACCGCTATCGATAAGATTGGAAACACAGGGGAAGCAAAGATCCAGGTTAAGGTGGACACGCATCCCCCTGCAGCTCCTGTGCTATCCGGAAAGGTCGAGAATAAAACAGAGGCCAGGCTCAACTGGACGCAGAATAGCGAGCCTGATCTTGCGGGTTATAACCTTTATCGAGCAAACCAGAAGGTCAATACTGAACTGATGACTGCGACCAGTTATCTTGATCAAGATCTGAAGGAAGGTATTTACACATACTTTGTAAAGGCCCTTGATTTTGCTGGAAATGAGAGCAAGCCTTCGAACGAACAAAAGGTCAAGGTGGACCTCACGCCGCCTGATGCAAGGATACGCTCACCTCAAGATGGAGCGAAGGTGAGCAGTATTGTTGATATTAAAGGAACGGCTTACAGCTTCGAAGACTTCAAACAGTACAGGGTGTCCATCGGACAGGAGCCCAGTCCATCGGCGTGGACCCTGATTCGGACATCGCCTGTGCCCATCTCCTATGGTACTCTGACCCAGTGGGATACCATCGGTCTCGAAGGAAGCTACTCGATTAGACTTGAGGCTGAAGACCTCTCAGGCAATATCAGTACGCACCAGACCGTCGTCACGATAGATAATATCCCACCTGCGAGGCCTGTGCTGCTTTCTGCGACACGGAATGCTTCACCCAATCACTCGGATGTGACAGTGACTTGGCAGGCCAATACAGAGTCTGACCTTTCAGGGTATCTACTTTACAGAAATGATCAACTTGCTAATGTTTCGGGGATTGTGATCGGAGACCTCAGTCCCTATTTGATCATCGGGACAACCTATGCGGATAAGGCTCTGCCCGACGGAAAGTTCAACTACTACCTTATTGCCGTGGATCTGGCAGGAAATATGAGCGAGCCGTCGAATACCCTGGAGGTTGAGATCGATACGCATTCGCCCCGTGCCACGATCGTCGAACCAATGGATAAGTCAAAGTTTCAGAGTAAGACTCTGATTAGAGCTGAGACCCCAGATATTGATATGGCTTCGGTCCAATTCCAGTATAAGAGGGCTGTTGATAGTGACACTTCGTGGGCTAATCTGGGAACGGCTGTGAAGAAGTCCCCCTATATTACCTACATCGACCCCGTGGGACTGGGATTAATCTTTGGTGATTACAATCTGAGGGCTATTGCCACGGATCTTGGAGGGAGGACAGACTCAACGCCTCCTTCGATCATCGTGACTTACACCGATTTGACTTCTCCTGAAGCTCCCAAGGAACTTAAGGCTCTGACTATGGGTAAAGACGTTAGGCTTACATGGGCAGCCAACAAGGAGTCAGACCTGAAGGGATACAACATCTACAGAACAGCAGGTGCCACAAAGACAAAGGTCAATTCCTCTGTGGTGATAGGGGCCACGTATCTGGATCAAGGCCTTCCGGATGGTTCTTACAGCTATGAGGTTACGGCTTTAGACACTTATGGCAATGAGAGCGAACTTTCTAATAGTGCAGCGGCAAAAGTCTATGCCCCCTCCATCGAGCAGCCTTATACACCCACAGGCCAGAAGGTCATTGAGATAAAAGGAAGGAATGCGGCATCCGAGTCTTTGGTGGAGGTTTTCATCTCATCATCATCCGCAGGCATTGTAAAGGCCGATGGAGAGGGCAACTTCGTCTTAGAACAACTAAACCTTAACCCCGGCGAAAACAGGATTACTGCAAAGGCAACAGACGATGCCGGCAACATCAGCCGAAGTTCTGAAATGGTTGTAGTCGTTCATAACATGCCACCTTCGGCACCCATTGGTCTTGATGCATCTGTACAGAATTATGGTGTCAACCTGACATGGAATCCCAACAGCGAATCAGACCTCTCCGGATATAGTCTTTACAGGGATGGTGTAAAACTGAATCAACCTATCGCTGTCACGTCAGGAAATATTACAGCTTCTTCTTTTGACTACTACCGTCCACCTACGATGGGCTTTGACTCAAATCTTTCAACCTACTGGATGTCTTCGTATAGTTATCGGACTTTCACGCCTGTCTGGTGGGAGATTGATCTTCAGTCTTCTGAGCTGATCAGTCATTTGGAAATACACTGGACCAGCGAGGCCAATGGCGAAGGGGGTGAAGTCCTCTATGCAGGCAAGGACTATGAGATTCAGCTCTGGTCCGGTTATGCCTGGGTTACTCAGACGAAAGTGACCGGGAATGCCGTGAAAGACAATATTTTTGATTTCAAGCCCTCCTACAGAACCGATAAGATCAGAATTTATATCACGGACACGACAGATCCCGGGTACTACAAAACGGTCAGGATTTCAGAGGTAGATATTCTCAAGGAAAATCTGATCGCGCACCCCTTTTATGATGACACCGATCTTGATGACGGAGAGTACGGGTATAAGGTTACTGCTATCGACTACTATGGGTTTGAGAGCGAGCCTTCGGTTGAGGCGAAGGCAATAGTGGGGGATGTGGTTCCTCCAGCGCCGCCCGAGAACCTCCAGGCTCAAGCCTCTGACCACGATGTTGTCCTCACCTGGTCTGCAAACACCGAGGCGGGTCTGGCTGGTTACACCGCCTATAGGAGTACACCTCAGGGGTGGCTCAAACTCAATGCGGCCTTAATCACCGGGACCGCCTATACCGATGCGAACCTGAAGAATGGGACTTATTCCTACAGGGTGACTGCAGTCGATAACGTGGGACACGAAAGCCTGCCGTCCAACGAGGCCTCCGCCACGGTCTACGTTGAACCGCCTAAACCCCCTGAAAACCTCCGAGTTAGCTCGGCTCTCGAGGGCCGTGCGCTTCGTGCCACATGGGATTACAACAGCGGCGTTGCAGCAGGTTATAACCTTTATAGGAGCACATCACCGGGAGGGCCCTACATCAAGATCAACAGTTCTTTGATCAGCCTGATGACCTTCCTTGATCAGGGGCTTACCAACGGCGTAACCTACTACTATGTCGTCACGGCAGCGGATGCCTTCGGAAACGAGAGTGGATACTCCAATGAAGCCATGGGGACTCCATCCGATCAGATTCCACCTCCAAAGCCTGAGATATTCTTCCCCACCCTGCCGGGGACACCGGTTGTTTTGTATAAGAATGAGACTGATATTGCAGGGAATGCAGACCCTGCATCGAAGATTGAACTGTATAAGGATGGGAACTTAATCGGGGAGTTAACGGCGCTGGAAGGGGATATCTTCCAGAGTTACTCATTGGATAAGAATATTTACGGTCTTGCTTTATCGCCTAATGGCAATGCCTTAGCGTATACATCGAAAGCGTCAATCTGGTTGAAAGATCTTGATACAGGCGATTCTACTCAGATTGTCCAGGGGGGATCCTATCCCATCTGGTCTCCTGAGGGAAGAAAACTTAGCT
>CAYMTD010000158.1:0-5794 GCA_964393245.1 uncultured Syntrophaceae bacterium | reverse complement strand
TTTCCAAAGAGACCATCATCTACTATTTAGGGGCAGCCGCGCACAAGATCAAATCATTTGCCTTGGCGAGCGGAGGAAGTTTTCTTTGACCTTTGTTGCCTCAAAAGGAGAAGTGGCTTACGGGACTTTACTATTATTTGTTTACGCCCTTGGACACGGTGCCCTCATCTTTGTTGCAGGGAGGGCAACCGGATTTGCTGAAAGTTTCATCAAGTCCAAAGGGATTTCCAACATCACCAATCGGGCGAAAAGAGTTGGAGGAGCAATTGTTGTATTCGCCGGGGTTTATCTCTTTTATCCGGGAATGATACTCTAACAAGTCAAAGGGGTAGGACTTATGAAAAAATGGGTGATCCTCTTCGTTGGCGTTGCCTTTCTTCTGCAGATGCGATGTTTACAGGCTCAGCAATCTTCCCCGCTTCCGATCTATCTTTTCTACGCGGACGATTGCCCGAGCTGCCACGCCATTCTTCAGAGCTACGTCCCATCCCTCAAATCGATGTATCCTTTCTTAGAAATTAAGACCTTCGATCTGGCGGATCCTGCTCATTATGAGGCCCTTGCAAAGCTTGAGCAAAAATATAACCGCAGAGGTGGGGAGCTTCCGATCATCTTCATTGGTAATCAGATGCTCTCCGGAGAACGGGAGGTCATGGAGCGGCTTGATCCTCTGATTCTCGAATACCAGATGATGGGGAACCTCACCCCTTCCCTGCCTCCTGTTGAGATTTCAGACATTCCCCACCCACCTGCAGGGATCACTAGCAAGGCGCCGGTGGAGCTTGCCTATTTTTACCAAAAGGGATGCTCCTATTGTGATCGGGCTAATTATCTCTTGAAATACCTTTTGAAAAAATATCCTCACTTAACAATAAGGGACATTGATCTCGATACCCCTGACGGGAAACGACTAAATGAGACTCTCTCAAACCGTCTGAACCTTCCCCAGGAAAAGCGTCTGATCGTCCCAAGTATCTTTATTGGAAACGACTACCTCTCACCTGAAGACATTACAGAATCTAAGGTTGAGTCGCTGATTCAAAAGTACGAAAAGATAGAAACAAGAGCGACTTTAGAAGTAGGAAAAGATGAAATTGCGAAAGCAGATGCATCGATTGTGGAGCGGTTCAAATCCTTTGGGATCCCGGCCATCCTTCTGGCAGGTTTGATCGAAGGGTTGAATCCCTGTGCATTGGCCACGCTCGTCTTCTTTATCTCCTACCTCACCATGGTAGGCCGGAAACGAAAAGAAATCTTCTGGGTAGGAATGGGTTTTACGGGGGCGGGCTTTGCCACCCATTTATTGCTTGGCCTTGGAATTCTCAGTTTCGTTCAGCAACTTTCATTTCTACCCCTCTTCTCGCGAATCGTTTATTTAGTCACCTTTCTCTTTTCCCTATTCCTCGGGATCTTCAGCCTCTACGACTATGTGCAACTCAAGAGAGGTCGACCCTCTAAGATGACACTCCAGGTGCCGGATTCTCTAAAGAAAAGGATTCACCGGATCATCCGGAAAAGGGAGGGTGAATTGGATGCGAACAAGGAAGGCAAGCCCACTCGCTTTCTGTTCGCAGCGATGGTGATTGGTTTCATTGTTACCTTGTTACAATCCACCTGTACCAGCCAGGTGTATCTTCCGACGATTCTATTTGTTACCAATATTCCATCCCTTCAAGAGAGTGCGATCTTTTACCTGATTTTATACAATATCGTTTATATCCTGCCCCTGGTGGCCATTTTCAGTATTGTCTACTGGGGAACAACCTCGGACCAATTATCCTTCTTTCTTCAGAGGAGGACATCGACCATCAAACTGTTCACTGCCCTCTTTTTCTTTGCACTTGCAGGAATATTGATCACCCTTTTCTTCTGAGAAAATGATGCTACTCAGTTCCTATAAAACCACCTGCATCCTGCCCTGCACCGCCGGCCCTCAAAAGATCCGGGTCATCGCCGAAGTGTCCGATAAATTTCACGAAGCCTTCGCCTACCTCAATGCGGTCTTCAAAGGATGTATTTAGAATCATACAAAAATAGATAAGGGAAGGAAGGATATCAAAGATGGCTGAAGAGCAGGTGATTAAAAAACTCTCGTTTCTGGATCGGTTTCTGACCTTGTGGATCTTTCTGGCTATGTTTGTGGGAGTGGGCTGGGGATATCTCTTCCCGGGTGTGGTTGGATTCTGGAACCAGTTTCGGGTGGATACCACCAACATCCCGATAGCGATTGGACTCATTCTGATGATGTATCCGCCTTTAGCCAAAGTAAGATACGAACAGCTTGGCCAGGTCTTTCGCAACTATAAAGTCCTTGCCCTTTCCTTAGTCCAGAACTGGATCATTGGTCCTATCCTCATGTTCCTTCTGGCCATTGCCTTTCTTTCTGGCTACCACGAATACATGGTGGGATTGATTTTGATCGGCCTTGCCCGCTGCATTGCCATGGTCATCGTATGGAATGACCTGGCTTCAGGGGACAGAGAATACTGTGCCGGTCTGGTGGCTTTTAACTCTATCTTCCAAGTGATTTTCTTCTCGATCTACGCTTATGTCTTCATCACTGTCCTTCCGCCATGGCTGGGGTTAAAAGGAATGGCAGTAAACATCACAATTGGTCAAATCGCTGAAAGCGTCTTCATCTATCTCGGAATCCCTTTTATCGCAGGTGTTCTCTCCAGACTTATCGGCTTGAAGACACTTGGACGGAAATGGTACGAAGAGAAATTCGTTCCAAAAATTAGTCCGATCACACTGATTGCCTTGCTCTTCACGATTCTGGTCATGTTTTCGCTCAAAGGAGAATACATTGTGCAGCTTCCCCTGCATGTCGCCCGGGTAGCCACTCCATTATTCATCTATTTCGTCGCCATGTTTTTCATCTCCTTCTATCTGTCGAAGAAGGTGGGGGCTACGTATGAACAATCCACCACGCTCAGTTTCACTGCAGCCTCGAATAATTTTGAGTTGGCCATTGCCGTGGCTGTAGCCGTGTTCGGAGTCAACTCGGGTCAGGCCTTTGCGGCCGTGATCGGTCCTCTACTGGAGGTCCCGGTCTTGATCAGCCTGGTCAATGTGGCTCTCTGGTTTAAAAGAAAATATTTCCCTTACGCTATCGAAACCCCTACGGGAGTATGTCATGTCACCTGTGAGCCATAAACTTGTCGCCATTGGAGCAGGCGACCTGGTGAATGTTTGGCATAATAATTATGGTTTCTACTCAAGAATGCATACTGTTTGCCCTGTCTAATCGGGCCGATAAGCAAACAATTGAGGAGGTATAATATGTCAGAGTATAAAATCTCGTAGGTTGAAGTGGAAGGATGAGTGACCTGAGAGCCTGAGACACCGACAGTTAGTCGGCGCATGTTGAAATTTCCCGATGGGACACAGATTCGGGTGATTGGTTTAGATGAAATAATGGCAGACCTTTACGCTCAGGGGAAACAGGCGAATGGGAAGACTGCCGAAGAAATCCTTGATAGGCTGGAGAAGAATAACAATTATATCCCGCCCTCCTCCCGGCGGGAGTACAAAAGTGTCCTCCTTAAGGAGTACAGGGACTATGTTGCGGGCCGAAAAAATAAGGCCCCATAAAGAGTGCGTCTCTCGTAGTGGCGCGTGTGCAGAAGAAATGACTCCTTTCGAAACAGAAGGAAATTAGCTCCCAATCCCAAAGCACTGAGTTTGCCTATTAAAGTAAGGGATGAACGTTAAAGAGATTTCGGATTTAAAAGGAGACCATAAAGGTCACTTTAATAAATTAAAAGGGGAGGTTAAGATGAGTCAGGCAAAAAAGGTAAATGATTTTGTCAGTAGCTTTAGGAACTTATCTAAGGACGAGCAAAAAGAAGTGATGAAGAAGTTAATCCCCAAATTTCGCCAGATCCCGATGGTGTATAAATCTTTTGTTCAGGAAATGATGCCTCACTGTATGGAGATGATGAAGGGAATGGATTTCCCTTTGAAAGAGATGATGTCCGAGATGATGGGTAAGGTGTAATAAATTAGCTCTTATTTGTTAAGAAAAAAAGCGGAAAATTTATTGCTTTTACCTAAATTGAGCGATTTATTATCCTAAATGTAGCCGCACCCATTAAAAGGCACCCATTAAAAGGCACCCATTAAAAGGCACCCATTAAAAGGCACCCGTCAAGAGAAAAAAATAATCCGGTAGAAGGTTTTTATGAATTTTCCTTCTTTTTTATTTTTGGACAGTTTAGACGTTCCAAGCTCCTTTATCAACATCCTTATCCTTGCCGAATTTTCGAAGGATTTTGGTGTCTCTCTTTATTGCACCATGCACCCATCAGGATCAAGGTTGTTCGGGTTTTTAATCCCGCCGGTGAGAAGGAGCAGGGGCAGAGAGATCCCAGTAATTTTGGAGCACCTTCCCTGCTCGTTCGAGCCGGACCCCCTGTCCGGAAAACCGGACCCAGAAAATCTTCGGTACCAGGCCGTATCCAAACGAAGCAATGACAACCACCATGGTTTTACCAGCGCTTCTATGGCTCACGGCGTGGGCAATAAAGATGTTGAAAAGGATCAAGGAGGTGGAACGGAGGACCAATCAACCTTTTTGGGTCAACCAGCGCCTACTCTGGTTCTCCGTCCCAGCTCCCATTTTTCTTAACAAAACAGTCGGGTTTCATCAAAGACCACCTGATCTTTCTGGATGTAATAAGCGGCCCGAGATAGTTTACGGGCCAGGGCACAATGGGCCACGGTCGCATTCTTTTGGTTGAGTTTCCGGTTGTAGAAAGATCGACACATCGGATAGTGGCGCCGAGCATGTTCGGCTGCCTCTGAGAAGGCCCAGGCCAGATATTTGTTACCATTGTGGTCATTGCCTTTACCTTTGATTTTGTCGTTACTGGTTCGTTGGCTCGCGACCAAGCGACAATAAGAGACATAGTTGCCCACTTTTGGAAAACGAGTGATGCAACCTGTTTCCAAGAGGATCGTCATAGCTAGAATCTCCCCCACACCGGGAATCGTTAAGAGATTCGAGAAGAGTTTGTTGGGTTGGAGTCGTTTCATCACCCAGGCCTCGATCGCCTTGATCTGTCGGGTAAAGGCGTCGATTAATTCCTTGCTGATCTTGCCCGTCAGAAAAAGTTCTTCGCTCTCCTGGAGATGGGGTGTAAGAAGATCCGTGGTTAATTTCTTGATATCCTCAGAGTTCACCTTGATGGCCTGGTTTCGCAGGACGATATTCTGTGCACTTAAAAGAAGGGAGGTCCGAAGTCGGCCCAGGTGGGCTCGTTTTCTTAGCAGGTCTCGGATGGGACGGACTTCTTTTGGATAGATATAGCCTTCCCGTAAGAGACCGAGCCTGAGAAGATCGGCCAGCCAGAAGGCATCGTGGCGATCATCGACATATTTCAGCCCGCTATACTGCTGAATGGCTGAAGGATTGGCCAAATGAACTTGGTAAGCGTTTTCCTGGAGCAGATCGACCAACCAGTACCAGTTATAAGTCGATTCAATGACGATCCCTTCGAGATCGGCCCGATAGGGTTCCAGAAAGTCTAGAATCACCTTGGGTTGATTGGGCAGCCTGCGGTCGATCACTCGTTTTCTGTTTTCATCCATAATCGCAGAGTACGTGTTGGTTGAATGCAAATCCATTCCGCTGTACAATTTCATAGGGCACCTCCTGTGATAAGATTTTGGTGAATCTTCCCTAAGCATACCAGAATCTTTCTCGGTATGCTTAAGGAGGTGCCTTTTAAATATTATCAACCTTTAGGTTGCGTGATTTTATCGGAAACGATTTCTCACCCAACGGGTGAGA
>CAYMTD010000157.1:0-5835 GCA_964393245.1 uncultured Syntrophaceae bacterium | reverse complement strand
GCCTGGTTCAATCCTATAGTGCATCCGCCCGATTCCCCAGCGAGCTTTCCAGGTACCCAGATAATCCTGCCAAAAGAGAGAAGACGATACCTGGGGAACAGGGCCCGTAGAGGTTTGAATTGAACCGATCACAAAAGGCTGTTCAAAAATGGATTGGCTCGACCGAGCCTCACCTTTTGGAGTTCAGCAAGAAACACTTTGGGTATTTGCATTCTCTTTAGGCCTCATCTCTTCCATAACCATTCCTCATCTTTACAATTTAAAGGGCCGCCGTCTCTTTCATCATGGGCCCAAGAAAATCCTTCATCCAGTTCAACAAGTTACTCTGCCAGTTAGAGGCTCTTCTCTTTGGGAATAATGATCCAGCCGATCAGATAGGCAATGGCAAAGGGAATGATCCCGGTCGCCAAGCCGATAAAGATGAACAAAAGCCTGAGGAGTGTAGGATCGATGTCGAACATCTCCCCAAGGCCCCCAAATATGCCAGCGATCTTCTTGTCTTTCTGAGAGCGGTAGATTCTTTTCATTTCAAGATTCTTTAGCTCTCCAGAAGGATGAGGTCCGGATCTTCGAGCCGAGAAATCACGGTATTGAGAAACCTCGCTGCCTCGGCACCGTCGACGACGCGGTGGTCAAAGGAGAGGGCGAGGAATAAAATCTTCCGGATCTCCATCTTCCCATCCATTACCACTGGCATGTCCTTGATCTTTCCGGTTCCAAGTATGGCCACTTCCGGATGGTTGATGATGGGAGTCCCGTAGATCCCTCCAAGGGCACCGTAGTTAGTAATGGTAAACGTTCCGCCCTTTAAGTCTGCCAAATCAATGGTCCGGTTTCTTGCCTTTTCAGTCAACTGGGTTAGTTCTTCAGCTAATTGGAGGATCGATTTATCATTTGCATTCTTGACTACAGGAACCATCAATCCCTCAGGTGTGTCCGTGGCAACGCCGATGTTGTAATATTTCTTCAGAATGATCTCTTCATTTTCGTCATCGAGCGTTGCGTTGAGGTAAGGATGTTCTTTGAGACCGGCAATGACGGCCTTCATGATGAAAGGAAGGATCGTCAATTTGATCCCCTTCTTCTCCGCCGCCTTCTTCTCTTTCTCCTTTATGGCCCACAACTCTGTCACATCGGCTTCATCCATCGTAGTCACATGAGGGGCTGTGTATATCGATTTAACCATGGCCTTGGCGATCGATCGCCTTACTCCTCTTAAGGGAATACGGTCAACATAACCGTAGAGGTCATACTTTCGAACTTTCTTTGGCACTTCAACGGGCCTTACCTCTGCCGGTTTCTCTTTCGCTTCCGCCGCCTGACGAACATCTTTTTCTAAGACTCTTCCTTCAGGCCCTGTTCCCTTTATCTTATTAATTTCTACTCTTAACTCCTTGGCCAGTGCCCGGACAGCCGGTGCCGCTAAGGCATGCGGACTCACCAAAGTCGGCCGTGCAACCTCGCCACGAACCTCTGCCACAGGGACCTCCTCAGGCGCTTCCTCAAGTTCACCAACGACTCCCACCGATTTAGGTTTGGGAGGTGGTGCTGGCATGGCTTCACCCTTCTCTCCAATGACAACGATCACCTGACCGACCTTAACAATCTCCTTCTCTTTGGCCAGTATCCTTAAAATAACTCCCGTCCTCGGTGAAGGAATCTCCGCAAGCGCTTTGTCCGTTTCCACTTCTACGAGGGGTTGCCCCTCTTTGACCTCGTCTCCTTCCTTGACCAGCCAGCGGACAATCTCCCCTTCGGTCAACCCTTCTCCAATATCCGGAAATTTAAACTCGAATGCCATAGTGCCTCCAAAGAAGAACGCATATTGGGAATGTTGGAATGATGGAACAATGGAAGGATGGGTTAAGAACAACCGAAATTATAATCGATTTCTGGTTCTTTACCCAATGCTCCGCTATTCCAATATTCCATTATTCCATTTAGAAACTCATCACCTTCGTCACCGCCATCACAATCCGTTTGGGGTTGGGGAGATAATAGTGCTCTGTTTTCATTAAGGGGAAAGGAATATCAAATCCAGTCACCCTCTCAATGGGTGCCTGAAGTGAGAGCAGTGCCTTCTCATTGATCAGGGCAATGATCTCAGCGCCCAAGCCGCACGTCCTTGGCGCCTCATGAACGATGACCCCCCGCCCGGTCTTTCTAATAGAAGTAATGATGGTGTCAATGTCGATAGGTGAAATCGTCCTGAGATCGATGATCTCGAGTTCGACCTTTTCTCCTTTCAACTGCTCGCTTGCATTCAAGGCTTCTCTCACCATAGCTCCCCAGACGATGACGGTAACATCCTTTCCTTCCTGAACCAATCTCGCCTTGCCAAGAGGGATGGCATAATCCCCCTCCGGAACTTCTTCGCGGATAGCTCGGTAAATTCTTTTAGGTTCCATAAAGATCACAGGATCGGGATCACGGATGGAGGAAAGTAAAAGCCCTTTGGCCTCATAGGGAGTGGATGGAATAACAACCTTTATCCCAGGAATATGGGCCAGGATGGCTTCGGGGCTATCGGAGTGATGCTCCGGTGCATGAATTCCCCCTCCGTAGGGTGTCCGAATCACCAGAGGACAGGTGAATCTTCCTCTCGATCGATTCCGAATACGGCCAATGTGATTGTTGATCTGATCGAGACAGGGATAGAGAAATCCTTCAAATTGGATCTCGGCGATTGGACGAAGGCCATAAACAGCCAGTCCAAATGCGGTGCCCACGATTCCTGATTCAGCCAATGGAGTATCGACCACCCGATCGGCTCCAAATCTCTCCTGAAGCCCATCCGTAACCCGAAACACCCCACCTTCTTTACCAACATCCTCGCCCAAGACAATGATTCGGGAATCTCTTTCCATCTCCTCTCGAAGAGCCAGATTGATCGCTTCCACCATATTCAGTTTGGCCATGTCCAGAACCTCTTCCATGCTTCAACCCTGAAGGGTTGAGTTACATTTTAGATTTCAGATCTCAGGTTTGACATCCTCCGCTCCATGTTTTAGAGAGTTGACTTTAAGTACTGTAACTGTTCTTTGAGTGGCGGCGTCATCTCTGCAAAAACGTACTTGAATATCTCATCCACTTCTGGTGTTGGAATGGCTTCAGCCTCTTTAACCGCCTGATCAATCTCCATCTGGGCCTGCTCGGTTATCTTCCGCTCCGCCTCTTCGCTCCATGCCCCTTTTTCTTTGAGATAGAGTCTCAAACGAACCAATGGGTCCAAAGGTTTCCAGGGCTCAATCTCTTTCTCCGTCCGGTATTTGGTTGGATCGTCTGCCGTAGTATGCGGTCCGAACCGGAAGGTCACGCCTTCGATCAAGGTCGGACCTCCTCCGGCACGGGCTTTCTCCACTGCCTCTCTAGTCGCTGCGATCACGGAAAAGAGGTCATTCCCGTCCACCTGAATACCATCAAATCCGTAAGCAATCGCCTTTTGAGCAAGGGTTTTTGAGGCAGTCTGCATTGACCTTGGAACCGAGATGGCATACTGATTGTTCTGACAGAAAAAAATCACAGGCGCCTTAAATACCCCTGCAAAATTCATGGCTTCATGAAAATCGCCTTCTGATGTCGCCCCATCTCCGAAGTAAACGATGACAACCACCTGATCACCCTTAAGTTTGGCGCCCCAAGCCGCTCCCACAGCGTGAAGCGTTTGGCTTCCCACCGGGATTGAAACCGGCATGAGATTAATCTCCTCCGGCGCCCGGCTTCCCATTTCATCCCCCATCCAATAGAGAAGAAAATTCTTCAAGGGTACCCCCATGATCAGCGTTGCTCCTATTTCTCTAAAGGCAGGAAAAACCCAATCGCCCTTTTGGAGCACCGATGCACTTCCAACCTGGCAAGCCTCCTGGCCCCAAATAGGAGCATAGGTTCCAAACCTTCCCATACGTTGAAGACTGAGACATCTCTGATCAGCCAATCTGACAAATAGCATTTTCTGATAGAGATCGACTGTCTCCCGATCGGAAATCGGGGGACTTTTATCCGGCTGAAGCGTCCCATCTGGTTTGAGTATTTGAAACATTTTTCCCTTTAAAGGATGATAATCCTCCATCAAACCCATCAGAACCTCCCTCGTTGATTTCAAATTTCAGATTTCAAATTGCAGATTGAATAACAAAAGAAGTAGTCCTCTATGTGTCGAATTTGGCTTTTTCAAATTGAAATCTTAAATCTGAAATTTGAAATTGATTTCTTATTCGGTCGCCCACTTCTTCAATCGTTCATAGTCTGCAGAGCCACAGATCCATTTCCCGGTCTTCTTGTTGAAAAAGAACGGAACGCCCCCGCAGTAACCTTTGTCATACTCCCTCATGAGTTTCGCATTTGCTTCATTATGCCATACTTCGTATTTCTCAATCTTTAACCCCGCTTCATCCTCTAACCTCTCCACGAGAGGGTCCATCTTGCGGCAGTGGGGTCACTCCGACCCAGTGAATTCTAACAAATAGGATTCTTCGAACGCCATTTCGTTTCCTCCTTCCGTAAAGGATCGATTGGTAACTCAGTCCTTCACGGCTGATATATCAGGGCTGAAGCCCTGAGCTACATAGATGACAATTTCACCTCTTTGAAAATAACGCCCTTCCAGTCAACTTCGCCACTGGAAAATAAAGAACCCCTAAAACGATTACAGGAAGGACCGACGGGATCAGGGCATCTGATCTGAACCCCTCAATAAAATAAGCCAGGACGAGCAGAATCGCACTAAAATTATGCACACAGATCATCCCCAGATTGGCAGGAGCCATTTTGACCGGTTCCTGATAGTAGGTTCTCAAAATCGAAATGGTCTTGTACGCGATGGGAAGAGTCAAGAATGAAATCAATCCCAGGACGGGGATCTTCTTTAATATTATCCCGACCAATATCGCACCATAAGCAGAGAGGAGGCTCGTCGTGAATAACCGGACTCCTGCCTCTCGCCCGAAACGGGCCACCAAATTCAGCTTCCCTCCCTCACGATCTTCACGGTAATCTGGAATCTCATTGATGGTGATCATCGAAAAGAGCATGATCCCAAAAGGGAGCGTTCCCCAAAAGGCTTCCCAGGACAACCTCTGAGTCTGGACATAATAGGCTCCCAGACCGATTCCGGGACCGAAACAGAGAAGCTGGGTGATCTCCCCCAATCCTCTGTAACCGAATCGAATGGGCGGAGCCGTATAGAAGAAGGCACAGAAAAAACCAAAAGCCAGGAGAAGAATAATAAAGGCTCCCCTCATCATTCCCAGAAAAATTCCAATGCCGATAGCAATGACATAGAAGGCCATAAAAACGTTACGCATCTCCGTGGGCTGGATCAAACCGGCCGAAAGCGTTCCACTTCCACCCGCGTAAGGGTTTCTCTCCTCTGTGGCGAAAACATCGACCAGATGGCGGAAGTCGTAATAATCGTCCGTCATATTCAAAGCCAGATGATTGAGGATGAGACCGAGCATCACCAGAAGAAAATATCCTGGATGGAATTGCTGGTCTGCTGTCCAGGCGATCATTCCGCCCAAAATACCTGGCATGAAACTGGCCGAGGCGTAGTGGAACCGAAAGGCTCTCCACCAAATCAATAAGCGCTCGGAATTCATGATTTTTGTCCCCTTTCTCTAAAAAGATAGTCTAAACTAAATCGTCCCGGCCCCATTGCAAGAAGGACGAGACATCCTCCAAACATACTCACGTTCTTCATAAGCATAATGCTTTGCATTGGATCGTCAAAATTGGTATGAAAGAAGATCGTCGTAGGAATCAGAAAGAGGAGCAGCAGCAGCGCACCCAACCGGGTATAGTATCCCAGGATGACGAAGATGCTGCCTGCCAATTCGA
>CAYMTD010000156.1:0-5837 GCA_964393245.1 uncultured Syntrophaceae bacterium | reverse complement strand
GCCACCTCCTGGATATTTTCTTTTTGAAAATTAGGTCTTGGGATTTTGATATACTCCTCCACCCTACGAATCATAACCTCAAGCCGCTTAGTCTCCCGAAGGATGCGATCGAGGTAGGGTTGGGCTTTTGGAGCAGGAGGGAGCGCCTTCAGAAGACGTTTCGTATATCCACCGATCGAGGTAATTGGATTTCGAATCTGGTGGGCTATCTCCTCCACCATTCGACCGAGGCTGGCCCACCGTTCCGCTTCCACCTTCTCCCTCTCCAGCCTTTTCAACCGCTGGATTTCTTGGAATGAGAAAGTTAAGAAGACCTCTCCTTCCTCCTTGAAAGAACTGGTGATCAGATGGACGAAGATTTTTGTTCCATCCCTGCGCCTCAAGAGGGCCTCTCCTTCGAAGCCCTCCTTATAAAGGGTGAGATAGATGATATTGGGGAGGAGGTAGATCATATCCTCTTCCAGAAAGAGGATCCTGACTCGTTGTCCCTCGATCTCCTCTTTCTTATAGCCAAAAAGATTTTGAGCCTGGCGGTTTGTGTACAAGACATTGGAATGGACATCGGTGAGGAGGAAGGCTACCTGAATGGCATCAAAAAGGTGAGGCCTGTTTTTTAGGATGTCGACCATGGGGACCTCCCTTTGACGGTCTGAAGGCCCTCTCTTCTGAGAGAGGTCTTGACTACGATGAAGCCCTTGGAAATCTCCTAAGGGCGGATTCATTTTATTGCACCCTCTAAAAAAGTCAAGGATTTCGATCGAGAGGTCACCAAACGACTCGTTTCCCTTGACAAAGCGGTGGATTCTCGCTAAAAGATGTCTTACCTTTACTGAGGGTGGACCGAATGGGCTGGTTCAAGAAGGAAAAAGGGGGGACCGGTTTAAAAGACCTCTTCCTGCCGAGAGAAAAGAACTTTTATAAAATGCTTTCGGATCAGGCGTTGAAAACCCTGGAAGGGATGAAAGCTTTGGCCGCATTTGCCGAAAAGCAGAATGACGAAAACGCTAATCGAGTAAAACAGATTGAGAAGGAAGCAGATGAGCTTCGACGAATTTTGGTCGAAGAGCTACACCAGACATTCACCACCCCCATGGATCGGGAGGACATTTATGCCCTCTCAAGGGCAATTGACGATATCGTCGACTACGCCGATACAACCGTTGATGAAATGGAGATATACGGAGTGACGACGGAGGATCATCTAAGAGAAATGGTAGATATCTTGGGAAAGGCCGCACACGAAATAAACGACGCTGTCAAAATCCTACAAACCTATCCTCACATTGCCACGGAACACGCGGTTCAGGCCAAATTCTACGAGAACGCCATGGAGAAAGCCTATCAGGCCGCTCTCGCTGACCTCTTCAAAAAAACCGATACCGTCTATATGTTGAAAATGAGAGAAATTTACCGGCACCTCAGCAATGCAGCAGATCGATGTGATCAAGCGGCCAACATCATCTGCAGCATCGTGATGAAAGCAGCCTGATTTCAAAATCAAGTTCGAATAACCAAATTCCAAGCTCCAAATAAATCATAAATTCCAATAACCAATGTCCCAATCCCCGAAAAGATAATTAATCAATTTTATGTTTCAGCAATTGAAATTTGGGACATTGGATATTATTTGATTATTGGTGCTTGGAATTTAGTAATTGATCCCATCATCTCATCTCGTTTCACTGGAGATTTGATCGGAGCGCTAAATGAAAATCAAAACGGAAGTACTCATCGTTGGTGGCGGTGCCACAGGGGTTGGAATCGCAAGAGACCTCGCCCTCCGAGGGATCCCCTCCCTCCTGATCGAAAAGGGAGATTTTACTTCGGGTGCCTCTGGACGAAACCATGGATTACTTCACAGCGGTGCAAGGTATGCCGTCTCGGATCCCGAAGCTGCAAGGGAATGCATTAGTGAAAATAGAATTTTGAAACAGATTGCGCCTCACTGTCTTGAACCAACTGGCGGTCTTTTCATCTCCCTGCCCGAAGATGGTCTCGAATTCAGAGATCTCTTTCTAAAATCCTGTGAAACCGCCGACATTCCTACCACGTTGTTATCAAGGGACGAAGCTCTGAATTTGGAGCCCGAGCTCAATCCTGACCTCCTGGGTGCCGTAGAAGTTCCGGATGGGTCGATCGATCCTTTTTCACTGGTCGTCGAGAATGCCCGGGATGCGGAGAATCACGGAGTGAGATTCCTTCTTCATACAGAGGTCTCTTCCATTCAACTGAATAAAGGTAGGATCGTAGGAGTGAGAGCAAAGGATTTGCTCCAAGGGGAAGAATATACCATCGAACCCCGTTATTTGATCAATGCGACTGGAGCATGGGCGAATCAGTTTCTAAATCTTGCCGGACTTCGTCTCGATATGGCTCTCTCCAAAGGATCCATGATCATTACCAATCAAAGAATCAACCAAAGGGTCATCAACCGCTGCAGGCACCCATCCGATGGCGACATCCTGGTTCCAAACGGAGTTGTCTCCATTCTGGGAACCACATCCATTCGCCTCGATCATGTTGAAAATTTTGAGGTCACCCATTCAGAGGTTTCACTTCTTATCAGTGAAATCTCCAGAATGGTTCCAATCATCAAAGGGACCCGTTTCATTCGAGCTTATGCTGGTATCCGGCCTCTCGTTCTACCTGAAGAGAAGGAGGATGATCGCGCCATCAGCCGTGGGTTTGCCCTGATCGATCACGAGATGAAGGACGGTACGAAAAATTTGATCACAGTCACCGGGGGAAAATTAATCACCTACCGAGCGATGGCTGAAAAAACCTCCGATCTTCTCTGTCAGAAGATGGGGGTCCAGGCTTCCTGTTCAACTCATCTGAAACCTCTTCCCGGAGAAGGGAACCCTTTTCTCCTGAAGGAAAGATTGAGAGGGATGCATCCAACCCTTGGAAAGGAAGCGCAGATCGTATGCGACTGCGAAATCGTGGGGAGGGTCGAACTGGAGGAATCCTTAAGAAAAGGAGATCTCAAAGATTTACAGGACATCCTCCATCGAACCCGCCTCGCCAAAGGGACATGCCAGGGAGGCTTCTGTATCTATCGCCTTCTGGGGGTGCTCCATGAACTGAAAATGTCAAGGAGAGATTCTAACAGCATACTGAAGGGATTCCTTGAAGAGAGATGGAGGGGAATTCGACCGATTCTGTGGGGAACAACCCTTAAGGAAGAAGAGTTAATTGAATCGATCTACAAGGGAGTATTTAACCTTTGATAGATCTCCTTGTTTTTCTTGGAAGCAGGGATCAGTCTGGGGTGATGGGGTGCCAAAATTCCAAATCCCAAATTCCAATCTCCAAATAATATCCAATAACCAAATCCAAAATTCAAAACGGTCTGATTTGAATGGTTTGGTGATTTGGAAATTGAGATTTGGGATTTGTTTGGAATTTGGACATTGGGATTTGGGATTTCGACTCGACTGTCTATCCTGCATGCGGAATCGAGGGCAATGGAAATGATGTCACAACATTTCGATGTGATTGTGGTAGGTATGGGTCTTTCCGGGCTCATGGCAGCGAGAACGGCTGTAGAAATGGGGGAAAAAACCCTCATCATCGGAAAGGGAACCGGCTCTCTTGGCCTCTTCTCCAATACGATCGATGTCCTTGGCACCCTCCCGGAAGGAATGAAGATGGCAGACGGCCTTCGCTTCTGGATAGAAAACCATCGCGAACATCCCTATTCTAAACTGGATTGGGAAAGAATTGAACAAGCTCTGTTTTCTTTTCGCCAACTTTTCGACTCCCAGTACCCCTTTCAACCAATCGATCATAAAAATTGCCTTATTCCAACAGGAGCTGGGACATACCGGCCAACCTATCTCGTTCCCCCTACCATGACTGCAGGTACTCTTAGCAATAAGAGGAAGGTGCTCATTGTCGGATTTAAAGGGTTCAAGGATTTTTATTCGGACTATGTGGCGGATCAGTTGAAATGTCGCGCAATCGTCATTCCTCTCTCGGAATTCGAGGGTCACGAAATGAGCGCCACTGCAATTGCAAGGTTGATGGAAAAAGAATCATTTAGAGAGGCCCTCGGCAGAGCGGTGAAAAAACAAGTGGAGGGTGAGTTCTGCGTCGGCTTTCCTGCCCTTCTGGGAATCCGAGACCCCTGGATAGCTAAAAAGCACTTAGAAAAGATCATTGGAGCTGAAGTTTTTGAAATTCCCATTCTGCCTCCCTCTATTCCCGGAATGAGAATTTTCAGACGCTTCAAAGATTGGTTGATTCAGAGGGGAGTTACCTTTCTGTTGGGACATTCTGCTTCAAAAACCATTCTGCATGGGAAACGATGTGAACGCATCGAAGTGTCTCATCCTCCCCTCTCCCAATTCTATTCTGCGGATCGCTTTGTCCTCGCCACGGGTCGGTTCCTCGGAGGAGGTTTAAAAGGTGATGAGGAGAAAATAGTCGAGCCTCTCTTCAATCTCCCTGTTATGCAGTCGAAATCAAGAGACGACTGGTTTGCAAAATCTTTCTTTGGCCACCATCCCATTCATGGGGCTGGGATTTTGACGGATTCTTCTTTTCGACCCGTAGATCAAAAAGGAGAGCATCTCCTGGAAAATGTTTGGATCGCGGGGTCGATCCTGGCAGGTCATGATTGCATTGAAGAGAAGTCGAGAGAGGGAATTGAGATCGCAACTGGATATTGGGCAACGAAAAATGCATTTCAGATTTAAGATTGCGGATTGCAGATTGTAGGAAATGACATCGATATAAGCATGGTAGCCGCAGGACTTCGGCGTGAGCTCAGTCGAATGCTTTAGCCTGCGTCAAATAACGCAACCTGAAGGGCGCGGCTACAATTTAACAAATTAGTGTCACAATGATGAAAAAAGAGAATTGGCCGAAGACTAATCCCGATGTGTGCATCCGCTGTGCCACTTGCATGGCAGTCTGCCCTGTCTCCAGGGTCACTCCCCTCTTCCCGGGACCAAAGCAGGCAGGTCCAGGGGCGGAGCGCTTTCGAGGGCCGGACGAGCCTTCCGTTGACGGATGGATTGATCTCTGCATAGGCTGCCACCTCTGCGATATGGTCTGCTCGGCCGGTGTAAACATTTCCGAGCTTAATCTCATCGCCAAAGCGAAATTTCTTGATGAAAAGGGAAGGCCTCTCCGCGACTGGCTACTCACTCATACTTACCTGTATGGCTGGCTTGGATCACTCTTCTCCCCTGTCGTGAATTGGCTCCTCAAAAATTCGGTAGTCAAATGGATCGTGCAGCTCATATTAGGAATCGATAAGAGAAGACAGCTCCCAGGTTATGAATTCCCCACTTTCCGTCAATGGTTTCGCAGTCATCCTTCAAAGGGTAATCGAAGAATTGCCTACTTCTACGGCTGCTATATCAACACCAACGAGGTCGATGTGGGAAAGGCCACAGTTCAAGTTCTCGAAGCCAATGGGTTTGAGGTCACCCTTCCGCCCCAAAAATGCTGCGGCATCCCAATGCTCGGGAATGGAGATTTCAAAGGGGCGAGGAAAATGGGACTATGGAATGTCCCCTCTTTTCTGAAGGCCATTCGGTCAGGCTCTGAAATCATCTTTTCTTCGACCAGTTGCGGCCATATGATCAGGCACGAGTATAGCCATCTCCTCAACATTCCCGGCTCTGAAGAGATGGCCAAGCATCTCTTTGATCTCTTTGAATTCTTAAGAAACCTAAAAGAATCGGGGAGCCTCGATCTCCATTTCAAAGAACTTCCTCTGAAAGCTGCCTACTTTGCCCCTTGCCACCTGAGGTCCCTTAACATCGGACTCCCCGCCCTTGAGATTTTACGCCTTATCCCAGGTCTTCAACTCGAAAACATTGATG
>CAYMTD010000155.1:0-5871 GCA_964393245.1 uncultured Syntrophaceae bacterium | reverse complement strand
TTCGGGAGATGCAGAAGTCGGATTCAGAGGACCTCAACATCCGCACGAAGATTGGTCTGATCTATCTGGAGCAGGGGAAACTTGATCAGGCAATCCTTGAATTCAACTTCATCCTCGCAGCCAACCCAAAGGATGATCGGGTGCGTTACTATTTAGGAGCTGCGCACGTCGAAAAAGGAGCCCTCGATCAGGCCCTGTCCGAATTCAAGAAGATCCCTCCGGAATCCAGCCTCTTCGCAGATGCCAGGAGAAGCATGGCCCTGATCTTGAGAAAACAGAACAAACCGAAAGAAGCCCTCCAGACCATCGAGGACGCCATCCAGATGAAGCCGAAGGAGGCGAACCTCTATCTCATCCTGTCCGACCTTTTGGAAAAAGAGAACCAGCTGCCGAAGGCGCTCGCTGTCCTCCAGAAGGGGCTTGACCAAAATAGCAACAGCGTCGATCTTCTCTTTTCGTTGGGAGCCCTTTACGATAAGATGGGCGAGTTCGAGAAGATGGTCACCCAAATGAAAGAGGTTCTCCGACTGGAACCTGACCACGCCGATGCCCTGAACTATTTAGGCTATTCCTATGCGGATCGGGGCATCCGTCTGGAAGAAGCTCTCCAACTCATCCAGAGAGCGATGTCGCTCAAACCTAACATGGGCTACATTACGGACAGTCTCGGGTGGGTTTATTTCAAGCTGGGGCACTACGAAAAGGCTGCCGTGGAACTCGAAAAGGCAAACCAATTGACCCCGGATGACCCCGTAATTACAGAACATTTAGCGGACTGTTATTTCGAGCTTCATCGAACCGAAAAGGCCATCGAGCTTTACGAAAAGGCTCTGAAACTGGATCCGAAACCTGATCAAATCGAGAGGTTGAAGAACAAGATCAAGGAAGGAAGAGAAAAGAAGAAATAACTGCTTCCGCAAATCCCAAACACCAAGCTCCAAATCCCAAATAAGCTCCAATGACCGAATTTTCAAATAACCGAATTTCAATTTCAGGTTCTAGGCCTAATCTGCTGCAGCCGAGGATTTTCAATCTGCAATTCATGCCGGTCGGAGGAAGGAACCGAAGCAAAATTCCAATGTTTCTGGATAAGTTTCGGTGGTTGGATATTGGTTATTGAAATTTATTTGGAGCTTGTGATTTGGTTATTGCCTGCCCGCCGATAGGCAGGGAATTTGGGGTTTATTATTAGCCTCCTGCCACCGGGGGGAAGATGCTCACGACATCCCCGTCTTTTAGCAACTGCTCCTTCTTGCCATGAATCCCATTGATCAGGATGATCTTAGGCATGTCCTCAGGGATCTTTAGTCTCTCCAGAATATCCTGCACCCGCGTATGACCGTCGACCTCCATCTTGCAGGAGAAACGACTGCTCCCTTTGGGAAGATAGTCCCTTAATGTGGCAAAGAGTTTGACTTCAATATCCATCCCGTTGAATCCAATCTGTTAATCTTAATTTATTATACTTCGGACTTCCTGCATTGACAAGGGGCCGAAGGATTTGCTGCCGTCATTTCCAGGTATCCACCTCTTTCACCGCTTTTGAGATGACGAAGATCCTTAAATTATTGCTCTCCCCTTCCAGGGGGACGACAAAAAAACCCTCTCTTTCCAGCGTATACCCCTGTGTCGTTCCTACCAACGTCTCTCCATCGAGAAAGGTGATTTTTACCTTCATCTGAGTTCCTGGTTCTGCCTTCTCCTCAGAAACATCTTTCGTAAGAGGACGGTCTTGTTTTCCCTCCAGAGATCTTACGAAAAAGACCGCCTTCAAATCAGAAAAAAGGACTTCAGAAACTTTTCTCCCCTCTTCCCCTAAGGGAACCACATGGAATCCCTTTTTCTGCGGTCCAAAATCATAGGTCGTTCCTTTTATCACCCGTCCGTCCCGATATCGAGCCACGACAAGATTCTGAGCCTTGGCAATGGGTTCAATTTTCTTTTCCAATTAAGATAAAATCCCCCTTTGATTAACTCGCGGGCACATTATATAAGAAGGCAATTCTTCTTGCAAGAAAGAAATGGGAAGGAAGAAAATTAGATGATTTCAATTTTACCCGGAGGGCCTTCGACCACCTGACCAACGATCCACGCATCGATCTGGGCTTCCTTTCTAAGGGTCTCCACGAGATTTTGCGCCTGGTCTGAAGGTAACGAGATCAAGAGCCCACCGGAGGTCTGAGGATCGTAAAGAATGTCCATGAGCAGAGGGGAAAGGTTCGTATCAGCCTCCACCCGGCAGGAGAAAAATTGACGATTGGATTGCCCCCCTCCGGTGAGTAACCCCAGTCGCGCATATTCCATGGCTTCTGGAAGGAGGGGGATATTCTTAGAGCGGATCACCATCCCCACTTGGCTTGCGATTGCCATTTCCAAAGCATGGCCGATGAAACTGAATCCGGTGATGTCCGTACAGGCATGGGAGAGAAAGGTCTGCATCCTTTCTGATGCTTTTCGATTGAGGGCAACCATGCTCTCTACCATCCTTGTCACAGCCTCATCGGAAGCCATTCCCCCTTTGAGGGCTGTAGCGATAATCCCTGTGCCAAGAGGCTTGGTCAAAACGAGTTGGTCTCCTGGCTTGGCACTGGCATTGGTAAGAATTCTTTTTGGATGCACCACTCCTGTTACGGCCAGGCCATATTTGATCTCCGGATCCTCAAGGGTATGACCTCCCACCAGAGCTACCTCCGCCTCATCCATTTTCGAGAGACCGCCTCGAAGGATCTCTTTTAAAACTGAAGAAGAAAGGTCCTTGATCGGAAAGGCCACCAGATTGAGAGCTGTCAGAGGCCTCCCTCCCATGGCATAGACATCGCTCAACGCATTCGCCACTGCGATCTGGCCAAACGTATAGGGATCATCCACAATGGGGGTGAAAAAATCGGCGGTTTGGATCAGGGCTACCTCTTCATTCAATTGATAGACCCCCGCATCATCGGAGGTCTCCAGTCCCACCAAAACCTTAGGGTCTTTTCGAAGAGGCAAATCCTTCAAGACCTGGGCCAGATCCTCTGGCCCGACTTTCGAGGCTCAGCCCGCCTTCCTGACCTTGGAAGTCAGTCTGACTTCATCCATCCTTCCACTCCGTTCTGTGAGTTTTTTTCTGAATTTCCTCAAAGACCTTTCGATCAAAGGGAACATTCCTTAACCTCACGGCCTGATGAGACGATCGGCTTCCAGCATCGACTGGATGATCTCGACCATATTTGAAACAACCCCCACTTTAAGTTTTCCCTTTAGCCCGTAGAAATCGAGACAACTGCCACAGGAGAGAATCTCCACTCCCTTCTCAGATAAAGCGATGAGTGAGTCCAGAACCTTAGACCCTTCTGCGGCCAGTTGAACGCCGCTGTTAATCAGAATAAGACGATTCGGTTTTGTCTCTAAATCGAGTAAGGTTTTTAAAAAGGCTTTCATCAAGAACGACCCTAAGGCTTCATCTCCGCGCCCCATGAGATGAGAATTGATATAGACGACGACCTCTTTCGCCTTCTCTATTTCTTGAGGGATCTCAATTTCCCGATTGACTTTTCGTTTTCGAATACGGAGGGTGAAATTTTCTTCTCTTTGCTCTACCTCCACAGAACACCCTTGGCTCTGCGCGAATCGCTCCACATTGTTACAGGACACGGCGTTGTCCACGATGACCAGCAACTCTCCCTCCTTCAGTTGGTCCAGTGCCTTCTTGGTCGTCATCACCGGCTGGGGACACGCCAGCCCTCGGCAGTCGACTACAGGCATTGATCTTTTTCCTCCCTCAATCATTTTAGTTTCTCGGCCAGAGAAGTCAAATCGTTTTTTTCAATAACCCTCCTATCTTTCTATAGGGATATCCAATAGGTAATCCCTCACCTAAAGGGGGGAGGGGGCGACTTCAGTCGTCCTCCAAATGGGGAGGCTAAGGCCTCCCCTACCCTTTGTATCACGCTTCAGTGACGCATTACTCCAACAGGTTCTTTTCTGTTGCCTTGCCCAGTCGAAATTGCTATAAAATAAGTGACAAGACAAAAGGGAGGTGGGGTTTATGTACAAAAAAATCTTGGTTCCATTGGATGGCTCGGAGCTGGCCAAGAAGGGTTTGGAGGAGGCAGAAAAACTGGCTCAAATCTTTGGAGCCGAAATCGTTCTCTTCCAGGTCGTGCCCTTCATGCCTATCTATGGATCACCGGAGCTGGTGACACCCCTCATCGTCGATGAGAAACAGAAGGAAGCGGCTGAGAAATATCTTCTCACCCTCTCGGAAGAGTTAAGAAAGAAGGGTTTTAGGGTGACCTCCATGGTGAAGACCGGACAACAGGTGGCTGTCGAAATCATCGACTTTGCAAAAGAGAGCGGGGTGGACCTCATCGTTATGTGTACCCACGGCCGCTCTGGGATCACTCGCTGGGTCTTAGGGAGTGTAACGCATAAGGTCTTAACCCGGGCCGAGACGCCCATCCTTCTGCTCCGTTCCAAAGCATGATTGAATGAAGATGACGATCGTTCTCATCGGGCTCTACATCGCCTGCGAATTGATTGCCAACGTAACGGCTTCGAAGCCCATACAGGTGGGTGGGATTGTTGTTCCAGCCGCCATCTTCATTTACACGCTTACCTTCACGCTGATCGATCTGATCAATGAATCCCTGGGAAGAGAAGGTGCCCGGAAGGTGATCCTAACAGCCTTTTTGGCCAATCTTCTGCTCGCTGCCTACGTCCAGTTAGCCGTCCTTCTTCCGCCCGCTTCCTTCTATTCGGGACAGGACGCCTTTTCAGCAGTTTTGGGGGGCACCCCCAGAATCGTCTTCGCTAGCCTGACGGCCTACCTCGTTAGTTCCTTGATCGATGCTGAGATCTTTGCCTTCTGGAGAGCCCGCGTCCAACGGTTCAAATGGACCAGGGTCTTTGTAAGCAACGGGATCTCAACCTGGGTGGATAGTGTCATCTTCATTACCCTTGCCTTCTATGGAACCATGCCCGTTTGGGTCTTGATCAAGGGTCAATATCTCGTTAAGATGGGCATAACAGTTTTGAGCCTTCCTCTCATCTACCTGGTGAAGAGATCGAGAAAGTTTGGAGTGACCCCTTCTGTCCTCGCGGGAGGCCACTTCGGGGACAAGCCAGGCAGGCCAATATAAGAAGCAAATGAAAAGGGAACATGTCTTTTTCATCGTCATCCTTCTTCTGACCGGGCTCTCGTTCTACCTCTTTTACCGTATCCTCTCTCCCTTTCTTGGACCCACCGTATGGGCCATCCTCCTGTCCATTGTCTTCTACCCACTCTTTCAGAGGCTCCGGCACCTCTTGAAGAAGAGGGAGGCCCTTTCTGCAATGATCATGACCCTCCTGGTGGTTGTCGTCATTGTTTTGCCTTCGACTCTTCTTGCGATCTCCTTGGCCAATGAAGTGGTCGATGCCTACCACAATCTGGAAGAGATGATCAAGACGGGTCGCCTCCAGACTTCCCTGGAGCAGATCCGGCAGGTCGCTCCTGTGCGATGGGTCTGGAACAGATTGGATCAATACTTTGATCTTTCACAGGCGGATCCTTTCAAATTCCTGCTTCAGAACCTTCGACAGATCGGTACCTTCCTCTTCAACCAGACCTCCATCATCTTCAAAGGGCTCTCGACCTTCGTGATCGGATTCTTCTTTGCCCTCCTCTCTCTCTACTATCTCTTTAAGGATGGCCATCGCCTCCTGGAAAGATTGAAGGCGATCGCTCCCATCCCTTCAAAGGAGAGGGAGCTCATCCTCCTTCGATTCAAAGAAATGATTTATGCAACGATCTACGGTGGGATGGTCGTCGCGATTGTCCAGGGGCTATTGGGCGGACTAATCTTCTGGGTCCTTGGTATCTCCTCCCCGATCCTCTGGGGAACCGCCATG
>CAYMTD010000154.1:0-5873 GCA_964393245.1 uncultured Syntrophaceae bacterium | reverse complement strand
ACTGCTTTTACCGTTTTTCGTCTATGCTTCCTCAAAAAATCTTCCAATCGATTCGGATCCATCGTATACGCTTCCGAATCAATATCCACGAAAATTGGCTTGGCTCCAGTCATGGAGATTGCAATGGCTGTGGCGATAAAGGAATGAGAAACCGTGATCACTTCATCTCCATCGCCGACTTCCACAGCTTTCAAGGCCAGAAAAAGAGCTTCGGTTCCAGAGCTTACTCCCACGCCATATCGAACCCCGCAATACCGGGCGAATTCCTCTTCAAAGCACGAGACCTCTTCCCCCAGAATAAAGCGGCCCTTTTCCAGAACCCTCCGTTGAGCAGAGAGGATCTCTTCTTCAATCCTCTTGTACTGTCTGGTCAGATCTAAGAAGGGAACCATCTACCCCTCATTTCATTCGGGGAGTGACGAGTTGGGAGTTATGAGTTAGAATTATTTTTTCTCAAATCTCCGAACTGCAAACTCCGAACTCATTCCTGTCCTTATCCCCAGTATTCTTTCTTATATTTTCTGTAAAACTCGATTGTTTTTCGGAGTCCTTGTTCCAGGTCAGTCTTTGGCTCCCAGCCCACGACGCGTTTAATCTTAGAGATATCGGTGTAGTAATCTCCGGGTTCGACCTCCTTCCTTTCCTGCGTGAACTCGGTAAACGTCACCTTTCCACTCCCTGCGATCTCTGCGATCTTCTGAGCCAGCTCAATGAAACTAATGGGAACGCCCGATCCCACGTTGAACACCTCCCCGTAGACCCTGGGACAAATAGCCACCTGCAGGAAGCAATCGACCAGGTCATCAACATAGAGAAAATCTCTCAGGATCCGGCCGTCTCCAAAAACGGGGACCACCTCATCGTCGATGGCCTTGCGAATGAACCAGTTAAGCACACCATATTCATCATGGGCCATCTGGTGTCTCGGTCCGTACGTATTCGTGATTCGAAGGCAAGCTCCCTTGATCTTATGGACATCGTCGTAGACGAGGACCATCTTTTCTGCGGTCAAATTGGTGACCGCATAAATTCCCTTGGGGTTGGTGGGATGATCCTCACCTACCGGGAGCATCACGCTCGAACCGTATTCTCCCCTTGTTCCTGCGAAGATGATCTTTACGTCCCGATTATGCTTGCGGCAGGATTCGAGCAGGACCAAAGTCCCCCGGCAGTTAATATCCAGATCCTGAATCGGGTTTCTGATGCTGTCCACATGATTGACCTGTCCCGCCAGATGAAAGATGATCTCTTGACCTTTCACCAAATAATCCATCGAATGGGAATCCCTGACATCGCTGAAGTTGATGTGGACCTGGTCGGCGATTTCCCTGACGTTAAAGAGGTTCCCCCCAAGGCGGGGGATCATATTGTCAACAATGGTCACGTGAGCTCCCAACCTGACCAGTTCGGCAGAGAGATTCGATCCAATGAAGCCCAGCCCGCCCGTCACCAACACCCTCTTCCCTTTGAACGCCTCTCCATAGGAATAGGAAGTCATCTCTTGTCTCCTCTTTGAGTTCTCATCTGTTCCCAGAGCTTTGCATATTTGATAAATACGTAATACGTGGTTGAGACGGCGATGACGAGGCCGGGAAGACCGTCACGATAGCCCAATTTAAAAAAATAATCTTTAATAAAACGAAAAGGCGGATGGAACAAAAGTGTAAACAGGCTGAACGTCCTCCCCTGTCCTTCCATATCTTCAGCCGCAATCCTGGAATACTTATCGATGGTCTGAATCTGATCTGAGATGTTTCGATAGGTGTAGTGAAGATACTGGTTTTTTAAGGATTTGACCGTTCCATCGACCACCACCTTGGCATGAAGCCCACCTTCCCACCTTCCTTTGTTCCTCCGGTAGAGCCGGATCTCGCCATCGGGATACCACCCTCCATATCGAATCCAGCGACCCAAATAGTAAGTCCGGCGGTAGACAAAAAAGCCATCTACCCCTTCTACCTTCCCGCTCAATTCCTTCTGGATTTCCTCAGCCAGTTCCGGAGAGACTTCCTCATCAGCGTCGACGAACATGATCCAGTCATGGGTCGTGAGATCCGCAGCAAACTGATACTGGTCCCGGTGTCCCGGCCATTTTCTCTGGTAGATCTTATCCGTAAATTTCCGTGCGATCTCCAACGTCCTATCATTGCTGAACGAGTCCACAATGACGAGCTCGTCTGCCCAGGTGACGCTTTTTAGAGCCCTTTCGACCGTTTCTTCATTATTATAGGTAATCATATAAACCGAGAGCTTCGGCGCTTGTCTCAATTCTTCCATCATTTAACCCTAAGATTCTTACCCGAGGATATTTCCGACCTCCCCTCACCCTTCCCCTCTTCCCCTGACTACCGGCAGGCAGGCAGCGGGAAGAGGGAGGAGGAGAGCAATTCCTCGCAGGCTCTTAGAACTTTTTGGACTTCCAAATTCTTCATACACCGTCTCTCGTCACAACCCCTTAAATAGCAGGGAGAACATTCCATCTCCTCCCTGACGACCCTGCTTCTCCTGTTTTGAGGGCCCACATAGGATGGATCCGTTGGGCCAAAGATCCCCACCACCGGAATATCAAAGGAGGAAGCGAGATGCATGATTCCTGAATCAACTCCTACAAAGAGACTGGCTTCTTTAAGAAGATAGCATAGCTCTTTTAAATTCGTCTTACCAGCTAAATTCCGTACGTGATTCGTCTTCTTCTCTCTATCTCCCTCTTTAACGAGTTCGACAATTCTCTCGCTGACATCGCTGCTCTCTCCACCACCGACCAGGAAAGCACCAAAGTCATATTTTTCTCTCAATCGCAGGATTAGATCTGCGAATTTTTCCTCAACCCATGTCTTGATCCTTCTTCGGGCAGATGTCCCAGCAGAGATCACCACATACCTCCCCTGGATTCTACAAGGGTTGTCCGTGCCTAATCCTCTTAAACGCTCATCGAATGGGATATGAATCAGTCCTACATAATCACTCTTCTCTGCTTTTATATTCAGTCTTTTCAAGAGACTGAGGTTATTCAAGAGAGATGGAGGTCCTGTCATCCTCTCTTTCACGTCAAGTCCAAGGTCCCAGGGAAAACGGGAAAATCCAGCTTTGACCTGTGCCTTGCTGAAGGTCGCTAAAAAGAAGCATTCCTCAGATCTCGAAAGAGTGATGAGAAGGTCATATCTGCTCTCACGCAGTTGCTCTAAAAGGATCATCATTTTTTTGATTCCCTTTTCTCGCAACAGCAATTGGTCAATAAAAGGCGAATGAACCAACAAATCCTTCAAGTGGGGACGGATGACGGAATGAACGATTGTGGACGAGGCGCTCTCCTTTAAGGCCTTCAGGATAGGGAGAGAAAAGAGGAGATCTCCGATTTGATTGAGATGAAGGACGCATAGTTTCTTGGGTTCCATGATTCAATGACTATTGATAGCTATCATAAATATTCTTAAGCAAAGACACATTACAGAGAATGTGCGAGGATCCGATGAGGGGTTCGCTTTTTTTTTGAACAGCCTTCATAAAGTCTCTGACCGATAGATCCAGAGGATCGGCGATCTTGTATTTTCGAATGCCATAATTAAAGTAGATATCATAATTTTTCAGATTGAGGCTCCTGCTCACAATCTTATCATTAAATCCGAATTGAAACTCTCGGGGCTGCTCCCTCCTTTTAGTTAGTTTGATCAACACGTCACAATCCCTTTTCCCGAAGAGGTACTCAAACCTGATCGTCATCTCCTCTTCTCTGGAAGACTCAAAGATAAGATCCCTTATCTCTCCTTCTCCCAGCACGGAATAAAGAAGGCTCAAGGCGTGGGGGACAGCTTCGGAGATCATCTCCTTTCCGGAGGCAAACGGGCATAGGATGATGAAGAATCGGTTCGATTTCTTGATCTCGGTCTTTCCGCAGATCTTGTCATAATATTTTAGCGCGAAAGGCCATTGCGAATTCATGGAGACAGTTAATCTCCTCTCCTTAGCCTTTTCGAGAATAGCTTCCGCTCTCGCCTTTGCATCATCGGGATCCGGGCTGATAAAAGGTTTCTCACAGAAGATATGAAGTCCTAATTCAACGCATTTCACCAAATAATCGTAATGAGTCGGTGAAGGTGAAGCAACCACCATCACATCCGGTCTCTCTTGTTCAACCATTTCGTGAAGATCCGTATAGGCGTTCGATTCTATTCCATATTTCTTAAGGTTCAAGGCCGCCTGTCGGGTTGTTTCTTCGGTTCTTCCGAGGACGGAAATAACCTCTGCCCCGTTTTTGTGAAAATACTTCGCAATATATTCCCCGATTCCGCTCCTATTTCGGCCAGCTCCTATGATTGAAACCTTCATCTTCAGAACCTATCAGATTTCAATCATATTATTCTTATGACCTAAAATCAACTAACATTTTCAAGCGCTTATGGACAAAATCTCTTTTGTTGCTTTAAAAACATCATCCACTGTGATACTTTTTAAACACTTAAGGTCCTTGCACGATCGATTTCGGCAGGGATTGCAACCTACTCCTCTTATAACCTTCTTATGCCGACCGAATGGCTCATTTAGGACTGGGTCAGTCGGACCGTAAATCACCAGAACGGGTGTTCCCATTAAAGAGGCAATATGCATGGGGCCCGTGTCTCCGCCTACATAGAGGTCGCAATGTCTGAAGAGCTCTCCCAGCTGTGTCAAGGTCTCGGTTGCCGGTCCCAAAAGAGCCTTCTCCTTCATCTCCTTTTGAATCGCTTCCACTGATCCCAACTCTCCCGGACCCCAGGTAAAAATGACGGCTGCGCCGAGTTCGCGAACCAGCCGATCTGCCAATTGAGCATAATGGCCGGGCATCCACCTTTTGAAAGCGGCTTTCGGGTTTGTTCCGGCATGAATGGCAATCGAGGGTCTTCGGAGCGGAGGGTTCAATCTGAGGAAGAATGATTCCACATACTCCTTATCCCTCCGGGGGATATGAAGCCTTGTCTCAAAGTTCTTCACCTCCAAATTCAGACCTCTAAGAAGAGCGAAATTCCTTTGATATCGGCTGACTTTCTCTATGGGAAGTTTCACTTTGATATTTGAAAAGAGGAAATTGCCTTCCTTGCTCGATCTTCGATCATACCCAATCCGCTTAGGGGAACCGGAGAGAAAAGAGATCATTCCACTCTTAAGAATTCCGTGAAAATCGAGCACGACGTCGAACTTTTGCCTCCTCAGTTCAATAATGAATTGGCCCATCTCCTTGAACGTCTTGCATACCTTTCCAATCGACTTCATTCCTTCTGTCCATCTTTTCCTGGGAAGCAGGATCACCTGGTCGATCTCGGGCTGGCTTTCTAACAGGGTCTTGGAAGGTTCTTCAACGACCCACGCGATATGAGAGGAGGGGAAATATTTTCTTAAAGCAATCACTGCAGGCAATGTTCGAAGGACATCGCCCACTGCACTCAACCTCAAAACCAAGATCTTCGGGTATGCCATCGATGAAACATTACCCCATTGTCATTCAATTTTCAACAGTTAAAGCAAGGTCATAATCCGTAATCAAAAATGGAAAGCTTAGCAATATCGCTGTCATGCTGAAATTTTTTCAGCATCTCACTTTTTCGATAACCCATAGATCCTGAAACAAGTTCAGGATGACGATTACGGATTATGGCAAAAGAATGGTGATGTTAGGAGAGTTTCTGAAGGCGGACACGAAAGGATCGAGAGGATCACTTCCGCTTTCCGAGGCGGATCATTTCCTGATAAAATTTCTCAACAGCCTCCGCCTGTCGATCCAATCGGAAGTCCTGCTGAGCCTTCTGGTAGGCAGCTTCTCCAAATGCTTCTCTCCTCTCCGGATGGCGAAGCAAATAGAGGACAGCACGAGCCAATTCCTCCGCCGTATCGTTGACCAC
>CAYMTD010000153.1:0-5922 GCA_964393245.1 uncultured Syntrophaceae bacterium | reverse complement strand
TAACAGGCTGTACAGTCATCCTCTGTGAAGAAGGGGCGACGGGTGGTGTGGATATCCGTGGGACCGCAGCCGCCACTCGCCAGATCGACGCTCTCTCGCCGCTCCATTTGGTCGATCAGATTCATGCTATTCTACTGACCGGTGGAAGCGCCTTTGGCTTGGATGCCACAGGCGGGGTCATGTCTTTTCTTGAGGAGAGAGGTAAAGGGTTTGACGTCATCAAGACAAAGGTCCCGAGCGTTCCCACTGCCGTCATTTTCGATTTCGGCATCGGAGACCACCGAGTCCGACCAGACCGAAAGATGGGCTATCAGGCCTGTCTCAATGCTTCAACGAAGGTCGAAGAAGGAAGTGTCGGCGCAGGAACAGGAGCAACGGTAGGGAAACTCTTTGGAATCGAACGGGCGATGAAGGGCGGGGTGGGCACGTCGAGCATTCTCGGACCGAAAGGCCTTGTGGTTGGTGCCGTCGTTGTCGTCAATGCCTTTGGGGACGTCCTCGATCCGAAAACGGGCAGAATACTTGCTGGAGCCCGGAGATCAAATAAAAGCCTCTATTTTGCCAATTCAGCCAGATGGATCAAGGCTGGGGTGTCGCGGAAGCAATTCGGAGCAGTCGACTCTTCTGATTCGTCACCGTTCAATACGACACTGGGGGTCATCGCCACGAATGCCAATTTTTCGAAGAAAGAAATCCATCAGGTTGCCCAGATTGCCCATTCGGGTTTGGCCAGGATGATCTCCCCCCTTCACTCGACCTTTGATGGAGACCTCATTTTTGCCATCTCGTACGGGAAAAAGATAGTGGATGTGAATACCGTTGGGCTCCTTGGGAAAGAGGCGTTAATGGAATCGGTTAAGCGGGCGATCACGAAAGCAGACGGATTTGGAATCATCCCGGCGTATAAAGATATTCAAAAATAGTTCGGAGTAATTTAGTTCGGCGTTCGGTGATTTAAATCATAAAACTCCGAACTTTCGACCTAAGAGGGAGAAAATCATGGATCAACAACTCATCAAAAGAGCAGCGGACGATATCTTAAAGTCCAAAAAGACGATCGCCTTTACCGGAGCAGGCATCTCTGTGGAGAGCGGCATTCCCGATTTCAGGGGCGCTCAAGGGCTTTGGCAAAAATATGATCCGGAGGAGTACGCTCATATCCAGGCCTTCTACTCGAATCCCGATAAAGTCTGGCGGATGCTTAAGGAAATGTTTGAATTAGTTATGACGGCGAAACCAAACCCTGCCCACATCGGATTGGCTGAGCTCGAGCGGATGGGTTATCTCTCCTCCATCGTCACCCAGAATGTGGACGGCCTTCATCAGGCAGCGGGGAGCAGGAATGTGATTGAATTTCATGGGAGCCATCGAACCCTCTCTTGCCTGAAGTGCTCACAGAAGGTTGATGGCACATCCCTCACGCTATCAGACCTTCCGGCTCGATGCCCTCGTTGTTCATCCCTCCTCAAACCAGATGTCGTTTTTTTTGGAGAACCCATCCCCTGGGAAGCACAGGCCAGTTCCTTAAAAGAATCCAAGGCCTGCACCGCCGTTTTGGTCATTGGAACCTCGGCCGTCGTCTATCCTGCCGCCTCGATTCCCGTGATGGCCAAGGAACGGGGAGCAATCGTCATCGAGATCAACATGGAACCCACTCCATTAACAGACCGGATATCCGACTACCTGATTTGTGGGGCCGCCGGAAAGATTGTTCCCACCATTGTCGATGAGATAAAGGTTCGAACCCATCGATAATATAAGGGTTTTAATCACAAAGGATTATTGCAATCTCCGGGATAAAATGATATTATTAGTTTGGATATAGAGGTATTCCTTGTATCCCCAGCCTCTATACCGCGGTTCGACGTACAAAGGTAGGGTGCCAAGTCGCGGGCGTAGTACTGGGGGGAAGGTCATTATTTGAAAGACCAGCAAGTCGGGGACTCGACACATCGAGCGGATTTCGTCGAAAAGGTAATTTTTGACGATCTTCCAACGGCTAATGCCCTTTTCGGCGCTCACAGCGAGAATCTAAGACGCATTGCCAAGCAAGTCGGCGTGAGGATTAACGTGAAGGGCAATGCGGTGACCATCCAGGGAGACGAACTGGATGTCCACCTTTCTGCACGCGTTCTGAATGACCTTTATGGCCTTCTGAAAAAAGGTTATCCTCTCTATCCCTCCGATATCGACTATTCCATTCGAATGATCTCCGATGACCGTACGGTCAACCTTGAAGACATCTTCCTTGATGCCATCTATATCTCGGCGAGAAAGAAGATCGTCACGCCCAAGAGCATCGCTCAGAAGCGATATATCGATGCTATCCGGAAATATGATCTGGTCATTGGCATTGGCCCCGCCGGAACGGGCAAGACCTACCTCGCCATGGCCATGGCCGTCGCTTCGTTGATGAAGCAGGAGGTGGAGCGAATTGTCCTTACCCGACCCGCTGTAGAGGCCGGGGAGAAGTTAGGGTTTCTCCCCGGGGACATCGCTGAAAAGGTCAACCCTTACCTCCGCCCTCTGTACGATGCCCTCCACGATATGATGGATTTTGATCGAGCCTCCAAGCTATTGGAGAAAGGCATCATTGAAGTCGCCCCTCTGGCCTTTATGAGGGGTCGAACCCTAAACGACTCGTTCGTCATTCTCGATGAGGCTCAAAATACAGGGCCTGAGCAGATGAAGATGTTTCTAACGCGATTAGGCTTCAGCTCGAAGGCCGTCATCACCGGCGATATCACACAGATTGACTTACCGGACAATAAGGTATCCGGTCTGATTGAGATCCAGGGAATTCTGAAGGGTATCGAAGGGATCGAGTTTGTCTACTTCTCCGAAAGAGATGTGGTCAGGCATCCACTCGTTCAGGACATCATCAAAGCCTACGAGAGGATGGAGGAAAAGCGCCACCGCGTGAAAGAAGAAAAAACTTGAAGAGAGAAATTCTAAATCCGAAGCACCTGCCTGCGCGTAGCCGCTTCGGCGAAGGCAGGCGGAATTCGAAAATACATCGAATGACCAAAATATAAAAAAACTCTGTAACTCAACCCTTCAGGGTTGATCTTAATCAAGGCTGAAGCCTTGAGATACAGTATTTTGAATTTGTTTCGCCTGCCTGCCGCAGGCAGGGATTTCGGATTTTATAATTTATATGAACCCACACATCAAAAAATTGCTAAACCATCTTCCTTTTATGAAGGCCGCTAACGGAATGAGGGATCGTTCCTGGCTGGAACGTATCAAAACGACGGCCTTCCAAAAATGGGCGATCGGCATTGGGACCGCGCTCCTTCTTACCCTCATTCTCTCCCCTTCTCTTCAACTCCCCATTAAAGATTACAGGGTCGGAGATATTGCGACCAAGGAGATCAAATCCTCCCAGGACCTGCTGGTGGAGGATGAAAAATCGACGCAGGAGAAACGGCTTGAGGCAGAGAAGTCCATTCTCTCGGTCTATGATTATGATCCTGCTGTCTTCGCGGAAGCGGAGAACCGTATCCGATCCACCTTCCAATCCCTATCCACCTCGTTTGGAAAGGGTGAAAGGGGATCGGAGCAGAAAAATCTGAGGAGAAGCGAATGGGAGAATACGCTCCAGATCTGGCTTTCGCAGAGAGAATGGCAAATCTTAGAAAAAAAGCGCTTCCATCCCAGCATCGGAGAGTCGGCGTTGAAGTTGCTCGCTCCCATTTTGACCAAGGGGGTGGTGAACGATAAGGAACTTCTGGATCCCGATTCAACCAAAGGGGTAACCTTAAGAAATATCCAGACCCGTGAGGAGAAGAATCATTTCCCCCCCTTCGTTTTCCTCGACTTTAAGGAGGCGAAGGCCAAGATCTGGTCGCAGGCTGAAGTGCTTTCATCTTCCTTGGGAATGGAACTCCAACCTATCGTTTTAAAGACGGCTGAACACTTCCTGCGGCCCAATCTCACCTTCAATAAGAATGAAACAGAAGAACGAAAGATCAAAGCCAAAGAAAGAGTGGCTCCGGTTTATTTCCAGGTCAAAAGAGGGGAGGTCATTCTGAGACCTGGAGAACGGATAAAGGAAGAACATCTCTTCAAGATCAAGGCTCTGAAAAAAGCTCAGGAGAGAAGCCATATCCTTTCCATCCTCTTCGGGCTGGGTCTGATGGCCTTTATCATTCTGGCCAGCCTTTATCAATTCTCCACCATGAACATTCGCAAATTCACACTCTCCCAGCCCAAAGACCTTCTTCTTTTCTCTTCGGCCCTCATCGGCATCATGGCGCTGTTCAAGCTCCTCCAATTGGTTGCGGATGTCCTGGGAGGGGAATTTCTTGGCATTCCTTCTTCCGCTTTTTCCTATCTTTTCCCCATTGCGGCGGGGGCCATGCTGATACGTATTGTGATCAACTCAGAGGTTGCCATCATCTTCGCTATCCTCACAAGCTTTTTTTCAGCGGTCCTCACGGGAAATCAACTCTTCTATTTCTTCTTCTCCCTCGTGGGAAGCGCGGTGGGAGCCCATAAAGTCGCACGATGTGAACAGAGGACCACCCTCGTAAAGGCAGGGCTTACGGTCGGAGGGGTCAATCTTCTGACGATCCTCTCCTACCATTTGATTTCGGGAAACCCCTTCAGGATGGAGCTCTTCGCGGACCTGACGATGGGCCTTTTGGGAGGGATCTTGTGCGCGATTGTCGTCCTTGGGTTCGTTCCTATGATTGAGACTTTTTTCGGTTACACGACGGATATCACGCTCCTCGAGTTGGCGAATATGGATAACCCCATTCTTAAGGACCTCATCCTTCAAGCTCCGGGGACCTATCACCATAGCGTCATGGTCGGAAGTCTTGCAGAGGCCGCTGCCAAGTCAATCGCAGCCAATCCCCTCTTGGCCAGGGTGAGTGCCTACTATCACGACATCGGAAAGTTGAAGAAACCCCTTTACTTCATTGAAAATGCAGGAGGGGACGAGAGCAGACATGACCCCATTACTCCGAGGATGTCGAGCCTGATTCTCATCTCCCATGTCAAGGATGGATTGGAGCTGGCCCGCGAGAATCGATTGGGACCACGGGTGGCTCACATCATCCAGCAGCATCATGGAACGAGCCTGATTTCCTATTTCTATCAAAAGGCCAAGGAAAAAGAGAACCCGGAGATGGAGTCTCTCAATGAGGAAGATTTTCGTTATCCTGGCCCCAAACCTCAGACCAAGGAGGCAGGGATCGTCATGCTGGCGGATGCGGCGGAGGCAGCCTCTCGCACCCTCTCCGAACCTACCCCGGCTCGAATCGCCGGCCTCGTTCAAAGGATAACGAACAGCATCTTTTTGGATGGGCAGTTGGAAGAGTGTGAACTCACGCTTAAAGATCTCCAGAAGATACAGGAGAGCTTCAGTCGAATCTTGGCGGCCTTCTTTCATCAGAGAATTGATTATCCCACTCTCCCAAGTTCCGAGGTTCAGAAGAAGAATGATGAGGATCTGGATTCGAAATCAGCAAAAACATATCCTTTCAGACCAAAGAAAGATAAGAAAAGCAGCTCGAAGGATATTGGGCGACTTGGCACTTCCTGATGCCGAACTGAGCATCTTGCTGGTCGATGACGCACAGATTCGGGAACTGAATCGTCAGTACCTTCAGAAAGACAGGCCCACCAACATCCTTGCCTTCCCGATGAGAAAGGGAGAATACACCACCCTCCATCCTCACCTTCTTGGGGACCTGGTCATTTCTGTTGAAACGGCCCAACGCCAATGCAAACGCTTTGGTCTCCATCCGACGCAGATGATCATCCTCTTGATGGTTCACGGGATTCTTCATCTGATCGGATATGAACATGAGGGCTCAAAGAAGGGAGCTCACGAGATGGCACTCAAGCAGAAGGAACTCTTCCAGAAATGCCGGAATATTGGAATGGTGGAATGACGGAAGAATGGGTCAAAGG
>CAYMTD010000152.1:2856-5940 GCA_964393245.1 uncultured Syntrophaceae bacterium | reverse complement strand
AACCCTGATGCCTTAAACTCCAATGCAGGCGCCTTTTCCTGGGCATAGGCCGCGCCAGAAGCGAGAACAAAGAACAAAGTCACACTGAGAACAAGAAACTTTTTCATATCTTTTCCTCCTCTTTAGTTTTGTGATTCGTGACTGGTGTTGGTGATTCGTAAAAGAAATACTTTCCACTAACACACTTCACAAACACTGACTCGTTGAAAACTCCCTTCACCTCCTTTCCCTATTTGTGTTCACCTCCTTTCTTCCTAAATATGGCAAAAATAGCTTGATAAAATTGAATTTTTTAAATCCTATACCACCCTCAAAAAAAGTTGTCAAGTCTTTTTTTTGGTCGGTGACGGTGAACAGTGACAGTGATAGTAAAATAAATCAGTGAGCCTTTTCATCCAATGATTTGGCCAGATTGGAGAGCATTTTTATCACGATTTTATATCTATCAGCCAGTCCCACATAGGTCACCTCTGAAAAATATCCCAAATCTCTTGCCAAGAGTATCTGGTAAGAAATTTCGCCTGTTGAACCCCTTGCTATGCCCACAAACCTCCTGTATTCTTTAGTGTTTAAACGATTGCCACCTTCGATAAGATTCATTGGTATGGAATAAGCTGATCGTCTCATTTGGCTAATGAGGCCAAATCTCTCGGCCTCAGGAAAACTCTCTGTCAGTTTATAAATGTCCAATACCAGCGAGTGAGCCAATTTAAAAACCTCTAATTCCGTAACGTCTTTAATCATAATGGAGTCCTCCTATTTTTAGTCACTGTCACCGTCCACCATCACTGTCACGTCTTCAAAACAATTTGAAAAACAGAATGTTGCTGGTACCCTTTCTGTCGGTTATGGATCCAAGGTCAACGACGGCCACAACCAGTTCTTCATCACCATCGTTGTCCACGTCCTTCACCTGAAAATCAGAAATGTAGCCGTTGATTTCTCTCGTCTTCCAGTGAGTATCGAGGTAGCCCTCCTGCCAGATGAGGCTATAAATCTCCCCGGTCTCATAATTTCTCACCCGGTCAAGAAATCTCGTTGAACGCTCATTCCTGTTGAGGATGACCTCCTTGATTCCATCTCCGTCCAAATCTCTCGTAATCACCCTCCCGGGAATGTAGACCCTTAAATCAGGTGCCTCGCTGGCCTTGAAGCCGGGCTCCTTTGACTTCTTCGTATCATAGAAATTACTTGTTCCTCCGTATCGTACCCGGCTTCTCCACGAGGACTTTCCATCCATTGAGAGAAGGGCCAACCGTTCCGAATCTTCAAGGATCACTGCATCGGGCGTCCCTGGCTTTCGGATATCCGCCACAGCGAGACCGAATATCTTTGTTCCTTTTGGAAGGTCCATTTTAGGGCCCTTGTCGAAAGATTTTTTCTTCCAGAAGAATCGATAGATCGGACCATAGGGGAGCCCCTCGGAACTCATTCTCTGGCCCATCAAGATAGGGCCTTCTTTTGGGTGCTCCAGAACCCTGAAGAACCAGTTTTCGTTTTCAGCGATCTTCTTGTATTTCCCCTCTTCGTATTCCAATATGAAAGATCTGAGATCGTCCCCCACGACAGAGGTTACAATCATCTCAGCCACCCCATTTCGATTGAGGTCGGCAACATCGAGCGTCAAAAAATTATGCTCAGAACCCTGTTCAACTTTCAAAATCTGCTTCATCCTCTCGCCGTCATAAATAAATACGTAGAGGTTATGCCGATCCATCATGACCAGCTCATTCTTCTTGTCTCCATCCACATCACCGATGTCAAGGCCCTTAATTTCGAGAGGGAAGGTTTGACTCTTTCTGAAGCCCAACCCCGCAGGATCAATCCTCCCGAGCTCCTTTTTCGGTTGAACAAGGTAGGGATGTCTCTGTTCGGCAGGTCGGCTGACCGTAGCACGGCGGCCTGTGATCTTGTATCCGATGTCCTGGGCAAATTCTCCGATTTTCAGCATCATCTCCTCGATGCCCTTGTGCTGTGTAAAGGCACCGAGTGGGGGCTTTTCCTCGGTGATACTGATGAGGCGGGCATCGAGGCTGATGTAGTCGCCGATTTTCGTAAGACTCCCGAGGACAATATAATCTGCACCCACTCTCATGCCGATCCTTTTAGCCACGATCTCGTCGAGGCGCATCGGCCTCTCCTCGTAGAAGGCCCTCTCCACAGCCGTACGTTCGATGACAATGATTTTTCCCTCCGAAGCGATTCGAGAGGAGAGCATGTCATAGATGCCTTCGCGCAGGTAATCCAGATTCTCCTGACTGTGAATCTGGAAGGGAAGGATAGCTACTTTGTAAACTTTGGCAGGCTCTCTGGGTTGCGTGATGGAAGGAGAAGGAGAAGAGAGAAGAAGGGCGAGCAATATAAAAGTGATGAATGTCCATTTGAATTTCATTGCAGTCCTTTCATGATTGGTGACTAAAATAATCCAAAATGTAGGGGAGCTCCTCTGTGAGCTCCCCAATGAAGACGGCCACAGAGAGCCGTCCCTACACAATTGATAAATATCGTTTTCAACGTTAGTGCATCAGTGGATCCAGCCGCCCAACTCGGGAGCCCCCATCTACCGCAGGCAGGCTCGGAGTGGCTCCCCCACATTCTTTGTTTCGTATTAAAACAATCCCAAATTTTTCAGGATATCTCTCATCTCCGGATTTTTCATGGCAAATTCCTTGAGTGCCCTTTCAAGTTTTTCTTCCCTCTCTTCAAGATCTCTGCTCTTTCTTATGGCTGGAGCGAGGGCGGTTCGGCGGTCCCATATCACAAACCCAACAAGAGCAAACATTCCAGCAAGGATCACGTATAAAAGATTGGCGAGATCATCGATCCTCTTGCTCAACTTATTGTCTAAGTCGTCGATCCTTTTATTTAGCCCTTTATCCAGTCCACTTACTCGCTCCTCAAGCCTGGCAAGACGCTCCTTAATCTCTTGAATATCTTTCTGAGTCTGGGCAAAGACAGAGCCGGAAGCTAAAAAAAGTACCACTATGACGAAAAGGCAGATCAGAATTTTATTGGTATACATTTTTTCTCCTTTAGCTGTACGCAAAAGATATAATCCTTTATTTGGAAGGATTTGTCAAATAG
>CAYMTD010000152.1:0-2756 GCA_964393245.1 uncultured Syntrophaceae bacterium | reverse complement strand
CCTTTAGCTGTACGCAAAAGATATAATCCTTTATTTGGAAGGATTTGTCAAATAGCAGTAACAGGATATCAATGCAAATTGCAAAATTAACAGTGAAAAATTAACAATTTCTTTGATTGCTATATTGATCATTGCTAATTGACCATTTTGCAATGATTTTTATGAGTTATCCTATCTTAAGTACCATTGCTGCTCCGGTGTCTCCAGCAGCGCAACCGGCCCAGAGACCATATCCCCCACCCAGGATGACAACCTCTTCTATTAATTCGGCGATGAGCCTTCCTGCCGTGGGTCCCTGGGGGTGTCCATAGATCATGGAGTTTCCATAATTGTTCATCCAATTTACATCCATCCCCATCATTTTCGCCATATAAATGTCATTGATGACAAAGGGACTGTGAGTCTTGACAGCTTTCAGGTCTTTCACTGTTAACCCGGCATCTCGAAGGGCCATCTCCGAAGCAGGAACAGGGGCCTCAGCCATATAACCTTTTTTCGCCCTTGAAAAACCATAGGAGATAATCTGAATCTCAATCTTAGAGTCTTCGCTCAGCTCTTTTGCCTTTTCCCGTGTGGTGATGATGAATGCGCAGTTCCCATCCGCAGGATGTGTCTGAGCTCCGTAACTATGAACGCCTCCCGGCTCCACCGGAGCAAGTTTCGCGAGGCCTTCGGCTGTGGTTGGGGTGACCCCTTCATCCTCCTCAACCAGTTTCGTCTCTTTCTTTCCGACCCTGACCTCCACAGGAAACATATACCTCTTCTGGAAAGCTCGATCATTGGCCAGAGAGTCAAGATATTGCTGGTATCTCCTCAATGTGACCCTGTCGCACTCTTCCTTTGTCGTCCCTAACTTTTTGGCCACGTTTTCAGCGGTTTGAATCATTTTAAAACCAGCCCAAGGATCTCTATTAAAATTATCCATCATCCAGTTCTCGGATTCGACTTCTCCACCGGGACCGAGGGGGTTTGGCCAGACCGTATGAGGACCATTGGAGCAACGATCTGACATCAGGGCAAATCCCGTTTCGTAAGCTCCGAGCTCGATGTTCGTAGCTGCAAGGTAAATACAGGTCGTTGACGTGGTGCACGCCTGATTGATCATCAAGGCGGGTATATCCCTGGCTCCTTCACAGACCATCGCTGCGGACCAGGTATGGCTGTAGAAGAGATGATGCTGGGCAATAGTGATTCCAAAATAGAGGTAGTCGATGAGAGTGGGGTCTATCTTCCTTTTTTTTAACCATCGATTGGCTGTTGTTGCTCCAAGAGAGATAGCATTCTCATTGGCAAGGCTTCCCTGCCAGCGGCAGAAGGGTGAAGAGTAGTATCCCTTGTACGGGATATAGGCTTTGCTCAACCGCGTCATGATCTTTCCTCCTCTTTATCGTGTCCGTGTCCCTGCCTACCGCAGGCAGGCGTCATCCGTGTCCGGCATTTTTCATTCGTCAGCCCTGAAGGGCTGAGTTACGTATCTCAGGGCTTTAGCCCTGATAATTTCCATGATTTCTCGCGGACACGTGACACGGTCACGGACACGTTTTTTAGTATTTGTACCAGCCCCCGCCTGTCTTTCTTCCCAATTTTCCTGCTCTAACCATTGACCTCAGAAGAGTGGGGGTTGACCATTTGCTCTCCTTATTCAACTCCCGATAAAGATATTCGATCACATGGAGACCAATATCGATACCCGTCAGGTCCATGAGCTCGAACGGCCCCATAGGATAATTTAAGCCCAACTTGACCGCTTTATCGATGTCCTCAATGCTGGCAATCCCTTCCTCTGCCATCTTGATGGCTTCGACGAAATGGGGCATTAAGAGACGATTAACGATGAATCCGGGCGTATCCTTTTTCACTTCCACCGGCTCTTTACCCATTTTTCTGGACATTTCCATGACGGTGCGAACGGTCTCGTCATTGGTGTGGTATCCCCTGATGACTTCGACCAATTTCATGAGCGGGGCGGGATTGAAAAAATGCATTCCCGCTACCTTCTCGGGTCGCCTGGTAGCCATGCTGATTTCCGTAACGGACATGGAGGACGTATTGGTGGTGAGAATGACGTGGGACCGCGTCAGTTCATCGAGCTGCTTGAAGACACCTTTTTTTATATCCAGATCTTCGAAGACGGCCTCGATGACGAAGTCCACCTCCATCAAATCTTCCATACGGGTCGTTCCTTTGATTCTACCCAGTATCCCTTTCTTCTGCTCATCGGTGAGCTTACCTTTCTCAATGCTTTTGGTCAGGAACTTGTCGATGGCTTTGAGGCCATTTTCGACGAAGCGTTCCTCGATATCCCTCATCACCACCTGATACCCTGCCTGTGCTGCCACTTGAGCAATTCCATTTCCCATCGAACCTGCTCCCAATACTCCGATTGTTTTGATCTCCATCTCCATATTCTCTCCCCCTTACGTGAAATGTGCCTGCCCTGTACCATAATAGGATCAGGGCCTGCACGCCGAAGTGCCTGCGTTTCTGGCACGGAGGCTTGAGTTGTGACTCGTGAATTATCAGGGCTAAAGCCCTGAGATACGCCTGCCTGCGGTAGGCAGGTAACTCAGCCCTTTAGGGCTGACGGATCACCACCACGAATCATCCTATTCTGTTAAATTTTTCACATAGATTAGTATATCATCCCTTCGATGTCAAATCTTTTTTGAGGGTCTTCCAGGAAAAACTGGAAGTCCCTGATTACACGGATTTCAAAAAATGATTCCACAGATTTCTATTTATTCTTCAATGTATTT
>CAYMTD010000151.1:3589-5944 GCA_964393245.1 uncultured Syntrophaceae bacterium | reverse complement strand
GGATGGAGAGATTGTCGAGATAGGTCCCTTCTGCGGCGTGATCTTTTCCTTGTTGAAAGAGAAGATCGGTCATTCCTTCAGGATTGCTTCCTTCCCTGAGGGGATGGGTGATTTCTTTCGGCAGGAAGCAGAGAAACGGAATCTGGTGAAGAGAATCAAGATTATGGAAACGGACCCTTCTCTGGTTGGTTTAGAAGAGGATCACTTTGACCTGGCGATTTTCCGTGGAGCCTTCTTCTTTCCTTCTCTCTTTTATGTCGACTGTTCAGCACTCTATGGAATTCTGAAAAGGGGAGGGATGGCGCTCTTAGGCGGAGGGTTCGGCAAGTTCACACCGGAAGCGATTATTGAGAACATCAAGAAAAGATCCCGCGCCCTCAACCTTTCACTAGGAAAGATTGAAATCGATAGGGATCGACTTGTTGAGGACCTCCGCGCAAGAAATTTGAGAGGAAAATTTGAATTTCTATCGGAAGGTGGTCTCTGGGTACAGATGAGAAAATAGAAAGGAGCTTGGGGGCTTAAATCGGGTTTGCCCCTTTTTTGCCTAGCTCATAGGCCTCTTTCTTCGCCTTTTCATTCTTTGCAATCTCGCCTTTCACCGTGGCCGAGGCTTGAACCAGGCCTAGCCACTTGAGCCCAGCGAATTGGCAGGTCGTCTTAAAGCTATGAACGATGGGATTGGCTGTCGAGACATCGGGATCCCCGCAGACCGTAATCAAGCCAATCCTCTTTTTCTTCATGATGGGAGCGTAGGCCTTATGCAAAACCCATTGGCCATCAAAAAAGACACACCAGCGGTCCAGGTAAGCCTTCATCTGAGAAGTCATGGCCCAAAAGTAAACGGGTCCGCTATGGATGACGGCATCGGCCTCGAGGATCTTCTTCTGGATTTCCTTCATGTCGTCTTTGAGGGCGCAGACACCGGCCTCATTACATTTTCCACAGTCTAAACATCCACCGATCTTTTTACGGCTCAGGATGATCTTCTCAGTTTCGGCTCCTGCATCCTTAGCTCCGGCCAGGGCTTGGTCTAATAGGACGTCGCTGTTTCCTCCTATTCGAGGGCTTCCAAGAATTCCAAGAACCTTCATCTCTTGCCTCCTCATTCAGAAAGATCTGGAAATTGGATCTCTTAGAAGTTATGTTAAACGCATCCTTTTTTGGAGTCAATCATATTTTCTGTTGGCCGGCACGTGCCCCGCAATCCTCGCCCTTCAGGGCGGGGTCCCTCTCTGCCGGCAGGCCCTGAACCTAACATGGTACAGGGCAGGGAGGAAGGGGCACAATACGAAGGAAACTACCTTACCGGGAAGCCCCGGCCTTTAGGGCGGTGAGCTTCATAAGGAGAGACAATGGAGGAGAAAAAGAGACTGTCTGTCGTGCTTGAACACTGGGTCGAGCATAATGAGAGCCACATGGGTGAATACAAGAAGTGGGCTCAAAAAGCCGCCGCACTCAACTTGGAAGAGGTCCGGACTCAGATTGAGGAGGCCATTCAAATGCTCTCCTTGGTCAATCGCCACTTAGAAGAAGCTCTGAAAGCGTTGTCCTCCTCGTAAGGAGATGGAGGGGGAGAGGGGTGTCACTCGAGACCTGAGCCTCTTGTGATCAATCCTCAGGTAGCTGCCAGCGCTTGATTTTAGGTGGAGATGAATAGCGCTGATGAATATGATCGATGAACCACTTTGGGATCTCTTCTCCAGGAGTTACCACCTTGCAGATGGGCTCGAAAGAAACCTTCTGGCCATCGTGCAAAACGAGCGGAGCAGATTCCCTCGGATCGGGCCATTTCCAGAGGAGGCCTTTGAAACGACTCAAGACGATCAAGCTCCGGTAAGGAGAATGGGTGACCGTATAGTCCCGGTCCACCGGATGCGGGTATGCTTGGGCTAATTCCCACAAAGGGACAAGTTCATTCGGGAGAGTGTCAGGAGGCACTTCGATTGAAAGGAGGGCGAAGGGATTCTTTTCTAAATAATCCTTTAGAATTGGAATCCATAATCTCGGTTCTTTCAAAACCTCACCTGCCATGCTCACGGTAACCGAATAAGCGGTCGGATGCTCGAAACCAGTGAGAGTTTCAATTTCCTCACGTCGATTCCAATCCACCCAATAGCGCAAGCCTTTCGGAAGCGCGGAAGAATTCGCGGGACCATTTAAGAAAGGGGGCACCTCAAGAGGAGTCACTTCTTCTTCCATAGATTGTTCGTAATAGCGAAAGGCCTGATTCATCTCTGGAGCGGTTAATGTGGGACTGCGTGTCAAGAGATAGGGGGGATTGGGCATGGCGTACAATCCAAACTGAGAAGCCCGATGGTGTAATTCCGTTCCTGGGATCAAGCTGAGCGGATA
>CAYMTD010000151.1:2313-3489 GCA_964393245.1 uncultured Syntrophaceae bacterium | reverse complement strand
GGCGGCCAGGCCTTCGAGCAGGGCCTCCAGGTCAGGACGAATGGAAAAACACGGATCAAGAAAGACGATTTCCTCGAGACCCTGGTTCATTGCACGCGCCACTTCCATAAGAATCCGTTCCAATGCAAAAGTCCTAAGGCGAGGAGACTGTTTGTGGTAGTAGCAATAGGCGCAGCGGTAAGCACACCCTCTAACCGTCTCAAGCCACAAAACTCCCTTTAACTGAGAATCGAGGAGACCCGAAAGAAATGGAGAAGGCCACTGGCCAAGCGGAGGAGGATGGGGACGCTCACCCGTGAAATGCCACTGTCCATTATCCGCTTGGAGAAGCAGTCCGGGTATGGAAGGAATTTTTGGAAAGGATTGGAGCAGGATGTTCCAGACTTCTTCTCCTTCACCCACCACACCGACATTGAAGTTTGTGTGCTGAAGGAGGAATCCGTTTTCAGGCGAGATCTCAGGTCCACCTAATACGATGATGCACGTGGGCAGCAGGCGCTTGAGCACCCCTGCCAGAAAGAGGCTTCGTTCTATATTCCACTGATAACAGCTCAGTCCCACCACGTCGGGTTGGGCCTCCAACAAGAATTGGAGAATGGCCTGATCACTTCCGTAAGACATCAGCGTTCTGGGCAAGAGCTCTGCATCGATTCCTTGCTGCCTCGCGATCACCTCGAGATAGGCAGGAGCCAACGGGATGTTCTCATGGCTAAAGAAGAGGTCATGGGACTGAAGGGGAAGCTGTAACAAAAAGAGTCTCATTTCAAAATTCTTGGATGAGGTGGGGAAAAGTTGAAAGCTGGCTCTCAATCTTTTCCGTATCAACTTATTATACGGCTAAGAGCGAGTTTCTATCAAATAAAAAAAATGTTCTTCTCATCCCTAACCCTTCATCCCCCATGGTGACCTTGACAATTTCCACTTGTTATTATACCTTGCCTCCGGGTCAAGGGGTGGTTCTCTCCCCCCTGGATCATAGACTCTGAGAAGGAGGAGGGCTATGAATTACCATGTTTTTGTAGATGAACAGATTGCTTCGATTAAGGAAACGGTGGGAAACGGCCTTGCCATCAATGCCCTAAGTGGTGGCGTCGATAGCTCCGTGGTTACCGTCCTCGGACATCGGAGCCTGAAAGAGAGGCTCAAGACGGTATTCATCGATAATGGGCTGATGCG
>CAYMTD010000151.1:0-2213 GCA_964393245.1 uncultured Syntrophaceae bacterium | reverse complement strand
CCTTTACGACTTGACCCCTAAGCCACCGGCGACCATCGAGTACATCTGACCCACAGAATCATGACTTAGCCTTCCTCATCAGCTCTTTCAGTCGGTCTACGGCCGGGGGCAATACTTTTCCTATTTTTTCATCGAAACGCAGGTGGCAACTGCCATCGAGAGGGGTCTCTCCTTTGTTGATGATGACGAGGCGAGCACCTGATCGAAGGGCGGTCCTGGGCATCTCATTGGCCGGACTGACGACCAGACTGGAGCCAACGACGATAAGGAGATCGCATTGGCCTGAATGGTAGAAAGAATCATACAAGGCTTTGGTTGGAAGCGGATCACCGAAGTTCACAACGCTTGAGACGAGCCTACCTCCGCAGGAGCAGGTCTTTAAGCCCAGGGATTTATCTACGTGAAGGTTACAATCTAAGCATCTGAGCTTCGTGGCATTACCATGGAGCTCTGCCAAGAGATCGGGTCGGATGCCCGATTGAAGGTGGAGATTGTCGACGTTTTGTGAGATAAGAAATCGTAGTTTTCCCAACCTCTGAAGTTCGACGATCGCGTAATGGCCTTCATTGGGCTTGACTTCAGAGAAAAGGCGGGGTGGGGGAGGGAGCCCTTTCTCCTGCCTGGTCCATATCCCATCGGGTCCTCGAAAATCCGGAAGCCCTGATTCGGTGCTGATGCCGGCTCCGGTGAAGACAACAAGGTAGTTGGATTCAAACATCCACTGAGCAAGTTTTTGAATTCTTTCTTCTAAATTCGGCATCTTCCCAGGAATTGTAGAAATCTTTCCCCGCCCCAAGAAAGATAGATGAATATAGGTCTCTTTTTTAGTCTCTTTTCTTAAAGTGGCCAGAGATTTATGGAAAGCCTTAGGTATTTGGCCTTCATTTGGAATATTCTATGAAGAGCAGGTGCTTGTGTCAACGCATTTTGATGGAATTGCGTCTCAAATTTTCCTTGACCCAATAGAAGGCATCTCTTAAAATTGTACGTATTCTTAAACGAATTCGCGACCGAAAAAGGAACCAAAGGGGAAAGGAGCGGGTATGGATGAGAAGCAGTTTAAGGAAATGGTGCAGTTCGCCATTGGCAGGGAGATCGACGCGATGAATTTTTATACTCAGGCGAAAAAAATGGTGAAACATTCCGGGACGAAGGAGCTTTTCGCCGACTTTGCCAAGCAGGAGGAAGGACACAAGAAAAAACTTGAGGGGGTCCTGAAAGGAAAGGTGGACGTGGCCAAGATTGAGAAGGTTCCAAATCTTAAGATCAGCGATTATTTGGTGGAAACGGAGCTGCGCCCTGATATCTCCTACGCCGAGATCCTTCGAATAGCGATGAAGCGAGAAGAACGATCCGTTAAGCTTTATACAGATTTGAAGGAACGGAACCAGGACGCAGCTCTCAGTAATCTTTTCACCTTTTTGATTCAGGAGGAATCCAAACACAAATACGCCATCGAAAAGATCTATGATGAGGAGATCCTCAAGTAGCCCGTAGGGCTACGGGAAGTGCTTCGCTTCAGGAGCGGCCTCTGGCCTTGAGGATTGAGGCTCAAGCCCTCAAGTGGAGTGGTCAGGGTGAAAGAATTTTACGCTATGCGCCATGCTCTATGCGCTTAGCTTTCAATCGGAGGCGGAGATGGGAAAATGGCAATGTAAGGTCTGTGGCTATATCTATGATCCAGAAAAGGGCGACCCAGATGGGGACATCCCTCCAAAGACCCCTTTCCAAAAGCTTCCCGACAGTTGGGTCTGCCCGGTCTGCGGGGCGCCTAAAGATATGTTTGAGGAGGTTTAACCGGGGCTATCTTCGCTTCAGTCAAAATGCCTTTGTTTAGATCTTGATACCCCCGCCTCAAGAGTGGGATTGATAGATTTTTCTTAACGTCTGGTAATTGCTAATGGTCCTCCGGATCAGATCGAAGTCTTTCTCTTCGAGAGGCCGAACGGGTTTAGCCGGATTTCCCAAGGCCAGGGTCCTGGGAGGGATGATGGTATTGGGTGTGACCACGGACCCTGCACCGACAATCGACTCTTCACCGATCTCTGCTCCGTTCAAAACGATCGCGCCAATTCCAATCAGTGAACCCCTCCGGATCGTACAGGCATGTGCGATCGCACGATGACCAAAAGCAACGTCATCCTCAATGATCAGTGGAAGCTCGACCTCCACATGAAGGATACAGGCATCCTGGATGCTGCAGTTCGAACCGA
>CAYMTD010000150.1:0-5949 GCA_964393245.1 uncultured Syntrophaceae bacterium | reverse complement strand
TGAGGGAGGATGTTCCCTCCCGACACATAGAGAAAAACGGAACCCCTACCATGGGAGGAAGCCTGATTTTGGCAGCCATCCTCATCCCGACGTTGCTTTGGTCCGACCTGACCAATCGTTATACCTGGCTCGTTCTCTTAACCACGCTGGGATTTGGTGGGTTAGGATTTTTGGATGATTTCAGAAAGGTGAGCGATCGGAAGGGGATCGGGATCAAAGCCCGATATAAGTTTCCCGTTCAGGTGTTGATGGCTCTCGTGATCAGCCTGGTCCTCTTTTATATCTTCGACCATGACTCCAGGTTGACCTTTCCGTTCTTCAAGAAGGTGATGCCGGATCTGGGAGCCTGGTATATCCTTTTTGCAATGCTGGTCATCGTAGGGACCGCCAATGCAGTCAATCTGACGGACGGGCTGGATGGGTTGGCGATCGGGCCTGTGCTCATTGCCAGTGGAACCTTCATGCTCTTCTGTTACTTGGCAGGGAACTTCCGATTTGCCGGTTACCTTCAGATCCCCTTTGTCAAGGGGAGTGGGGAATTGACCATCCTCTGCGGCGCCATGGTGGGTTCAGGCCTGGGCTTTCTCTGGTTCAATACCTATCCTGCCCAAGTCTTTATGGGCGACGTGGGATCCCTGTCTCTTGGGGCTGCCCTGGGCACGATTGCTGTGATCACCAAACAGGAGTTCCTTCTGGTCATCGTGGGAGGGATCTTTGTCATAGAGGCTCTCTCGGTTATCATTCAGGTCATCTCTTACCAGTTGCGAAAGAAACGAGTCTTCCGAATGGCACCGATTCACCACCATTTTGAATTGAAAGGTTGGGCCGAGCCTAAGATCATCGTCCGATTCTGGATCATCGGCATCATCTTGGGACTGATTGCAATGAGCACGCTGAAGCTCAGGTGATAAATCAGTTCGGAGTTAAGAGTTCGGAGTTCAGAGGTAATCTAAAAACTAAAATTGAAATTATTTCCCTCCCCCTCGATGGGGGAGGGTATGGGTGGGGGTGAGCGGGTTCGATTTATCCCCACCTTAATTCTCTCCCGAAAGAGGGGGGATGGGCAGTGAAATTGGCGTGATGATAAGAGGGATGGATCTTCACGGACGAAAGGTATTGGTGGTGGGGCTGGCTCGGACAGGCCTGGCGACAGCGGCCTTCCTTAATGCCAAGGGTTCGATTGTCAGCACCACAGAGATGAAACCGCGAGAGGAGATGGCAGAAGCGATCCAGGAACTGGAAAGGATGGGCGTTTCCCACATGGAATGGGGGGGGCATCAAGCAAGAAGCTTTCTCAACCAGGATCTCATCGTGGTCAGCCCGGGCGTTGATCTCAAGATCGATCCCATTCAGAAGGCTTTGGAGAAAGGGATTCAGGTGATCAGCGAGATCGAACTTGCCTACGGGTTTATCCGAATTCCGATCATCGCGGTGACGGGAACGAATGGAAAGACCACCACCACGCACCTCATTGGTGAGATGCTCAAGGAGGAAGGAAAAAAGGTTGGAGTGGGAGGAAATGTGGGAGAACCTTTAATCCTTTTCGCCCAAGGAGGAAATCAATGGGAGGTGCTGGTGGCGGAGGTTTCGAGTTTTCAGTTAGAGGCCATCGAAGACTTTCGACCCGGAATCTCTGTGCTCTTGAATATCACCGAAGACCACCTCGACCGCTACAGGAGTTATGAAGAATATATTGAGGCAAAGGCAAGAATTTTCATGAATCAGAACTCAAGCGATGTGGCTATCCTCAACGGTGACGATCCAGTCGTCGCAGGGCTTGGGAAAAGGGTGAGGGCGAAGAAGATCCCGTTCAGTTCAAAAGGGAGACTGCGAGAAGGCGCCTTTTGGAACAGCCAAGAGATCGTCCTCAGGCTCGGAGGGAAAGAGGAAAGCTACTCCCTGGCAAAGGCTCCCCTGAAAGGCGTTCACAATGTCGAGAATATGATGGCTGCGTTGGCTACCGCCAGGATTTGGGGGGCCTCCAAGAAGGCGGCTGAAACCGTCCTCGATCGCTTTGAAGGTCTCGAACACCGCCTCGAATTCGTTCGCGAGATCAATGGGGTTCGGTTCTTCAATGATTCGAAGGGGACGAACGTGGGCTCCGTGGTCAAGTCTCTTCAGAGTTTTTCAGATCCCGTCATCCTCATTGCGGGCGGGAAGGATAAGAACGGAGACTTGAGTCCCCTCCGAGACCCGGTCAGAGATAGGGTGAAAAGACTGATCCTTCTTGGGGAAGCAAAGGAACGAATGGCCCGGGAGCTGGGAGGTCTAACGGAGACGGCCATGGCTAAGACATTGGAGGAGGCGGTCCTCCTTGCTCACCAGACGGCAAAGAGAGGGGAGGTGGTTCTTCTCTCACCGGCCTGCTCAAGTTTCGATATGTTTAAAGACTACAAAGAAAGGGGAGAGGTTTTTAAAGACGCCGTCCGCCGCCTCCGGGAGGCGGAGTAATGGGTTCGGAGTCAATCGTTCGGAGCCTTAGACGAAACTCCGAACTCTGAACTGAAGATATGAAGGGAAGATTGAGATTCGATTTCATTTTGTTGATTGTGACGCTTGCGCTGGTGGGTGTTGGCATCGTGATGGTCTACAGCACCAGTGCCATTATAGCGGGCGACCGACTCCAGGACCCTTACTACTTCTTGAAAAAACAGGCCCTCTTCGCAGGGGTCGGTTTCGTGCTGATGATCTTCGCCCTCTTCTTTCCTTATACAATTCTGAGGCGATTGGCCTATCCCATTCTCATCCTTGCCATCCTCCTATTGGCTGCCGTCTTAATTCCGGGGATCGGATACCGAGCAGGAGGGGCGATGCGGTGGCTGAGAATTCAGTCGTTCTCCTTTCAGCCATCAGAGGTGGCGAAGTTAGGTTTGATCATCTTTCTCGCTTACTTCCTGACAAAGAAGGATGAGAAGATCCGGAGTTTTTCCTTCGGGTTTCTTCCCACGGTTCTTCTTTCCGGCTTGGTTGTCGTCCTGGTGGCGAAAGAACCTGATTTGGGAGCAGCGGTCTTTCTGTCGGTGATCGTCTTCCTCCTTCTCTTTGTTAGCGGGGCCAGGGTGATCTATATCGCCGGAGCCCTGTTGCTTGCCGTTCCTGTGACCTATTACCTTTTGACGAATTTTGGATACCGGTATAGAAGGCTGATGAGTTTTATCCGGCCCTGGGAGGATCCGACAGGAACGAGTTTTCAGATCATCCAGTCCTTCCTCTCTTTTGGGTCAGGAGGGCTCTTTGGGTTAGGACTGGGAGAGGGGAGGCAGAAACTCTTCTTCCTACCCGCCCCCCATACCGATTTTATCTTTTCAGTGATCGGGGAGGAGCTGGGCCTGGTAGGAGCGATGGTGGTCGTCCTCCTTTTCTTTGTCTTCACCGTGAGAGGAATTCAGATCGGGCTTTCGCTCGATGATCGATTTGGTGCTTATCTGGCCCTGGGGATTACCCTGATGATCTCGCTTCAGGCGGTGATCAACATGGCTGTCGTTTTGGGGCTCCTTCCAACCAAAGGGTTAACGCTTCCCTTTATCAGTTATGGAGGGACATCGTTGGTTACGAATCTCATCGGGGTGGGGATTCTGCTCCACCTTTCGACCCGTGTGGATCGGTGATGAGGTGGGTGATTGCCGGAGGAGGAACGGGAGGCCATCTCTTTCCCGGGATGGCGATTGCAGAAGCGTTCGTAGAAAGGGAGAAGGGGAATGAAGTTCTTTTCATCGGGACGGAGAGAGGCATTGAGGCCAAGATCTTGGCGGGAGGTCGATTTCCCTTGAGGACGATCCAAGCCAGGCCCATCAAAGGAAGATCTTTTGCGGGAAAGCTCCAAGCCCTTTGGAGTCTTCCCAGAGCAGTCCGAGAGGCCTCATCCATCCTGAAGGAGTTTCGACCGCAGGTCGTCCTGGGGGTGGGCGGATACGCCTCTGGACCAACGCTTCTGGCTGCTTTCCTTCTTGGAACGAAGAGGGCCATCCATGAGCAGAACGTGATCCCAGGCATGACCAATCGAATCCTGAAAAGATTGAGTCAAAAGATCTTTGTCTCCTTCGAAGAAACGAAATCCTATTTCCCGGAAGAGAAGACGATTGTGACAGGAAACCCGATCCGGAAGGAGATCCTCAAAGGCAGGGAGAGGAAAAGAGGCGACCGATTTACCCTTCTCATCTTTGGAGGAAGTGCAGGAGCCCACCGGATCAATGTCTCGATGATGGAAGCCCTTGGACCTCTGGATCCGATAAAATCTTCCCTGAGGATGATTCATCAGACAGGAAAGGAGGATCTCGATTACGTTTCGAGAGGATACCAGGAGAGAGGATTTGACGCGCTGGTCAGGCCTTTTTTTGAGGAAATGGAAGCGGTGTATCAGATGGCCGATCTGGTCATCTCTCGATCGGGTGCAAGCACAGTGGCTGAACTGGCCGTTTGTGGAAAAGCGGCCATCCTCATCCCTTATCCTTTTGCAGCCTACAATCACCAATGGATCAATGCACGGAAGTTGGTGGAGCGGGGCGCAGCGAGGATGATTGAGGATAGAACCTTGAACGGACCCTCTTTGGCCAAAGCCATCCTTGATCTGTACGCCCATCCGGAAGAACGGCGAAGAATGGAGGAAAGGATTGAGGAGGTGGGTCGACCCCGAGCAGCCGAAGAGATCGTAGAGCATTGCTACACTCTGGTCCATTGAGTCAACAGCGTTATAGAGTTACTTGGGTTTCTTGAGTTAGGGTGTTTAACCCAAAAAACCCAAGCAACCCAATGAACACAAGGAACTAAGAATGTATCGCAAACGGAAGATTCAACATATCCATTTTGTGGGGATTGGAGGCATCGGGATGAGCGGGATCGCTGAGGTTTTGCTCAACCTGGGTTACCAGATCAGCGGATCCGATCTCAAGGAAACAGAGGTGACCCGGAGGCTCAACTCCTTAGGATGTGACATTGCCTACGGTCACCGGAAGGAAAATGTGAAGGAGGCGGATGTGGTGGTCATCTCCTCTGCTATCCGGAACGGTAATCCAGAGGTTGAAGTGGCAGAACAGAGACTGATTCCTGTAATTCCCAGAGCGGAGATGTTGGCTGAATTGATGCGGATGAAGTATGGCATCGCCATTGCCGGGACGCATGGAAAGACGACGACCACCTCCCTCATTGCCACTGTCCTGGCTGCTGCAGGTTTAGACCCGACGGTCGTGATCGGGGGAAGATTGAACAGCATCGGGAGCAATGCCAGGCTTGGCCAGGGAGAGTACCTGGTGGCTGAGGCGGACGAGAGCGACGGCTCTTTTCTCATGCTGATGCCCACGATCGCCGTGGTGACGAATATCGATCCCGAGCATCTTGACTACTATCACAGTATCGAAGAGATCAAAGAGACCTTCCTCGGTTTCTTAAACAAGATTCCTTTCTACGGCCTGGCGGTTCTCTGTTTAGACCATCCCAATATCCAGAGTCTCATCCCAAGGCTGAAGAAGAGATTTACCACGTATGGGTTGACTCCACAGGCCGATTATCAGGCCAAGGAAATCGTCTTCGAAGGGCTCTCAACTTTTTTTGATGTCCTCCATCATCAGCGGGAAATCGGGAGGCTGGAGATTCGGATGCCAGGGCTGCATAACGTCTATAATTCATTAGCCACCCTGGCAACGGCTTTTGAGCTGGACATTCCATTTCAAATCGTTCAAGAAACCCTGCGCGACTTCAGCGGGGTTCAGAGGCGCTTCCAGATCAAAGGAGAGAAGAAGGGGATTCTCATCGTGGATGACTATGGCCACCATCCGGTGGAGATCATGGCGACCTTAAAAGCGGCACGGACAGGCTGGGAGAGAAGGATCGTGGCTGTTTTTCAGCCCCATCGATACACCCGAACCCAGGCCCTCTTTCAAGAATTTCTAACCGCGTTCAACGATGCGAATGTTCTCATCCTGACCGACATCTATCCCGCTGGAGAGGATCGCA
>CAYMTD010000149.1:0-5951 GCA_964393245.1 uncultured Syntrophaceae bacterium | reverse complement strand
CGCAACGATGTGGCCATGACCGGAGAGATCACCTTGAGGGGGTTAGTGCTTCCGGTAGGAGGGATCAAGGAAAAGGTCTTGGCCGGAATGCGTGCGGGAATCAAAACCATCATTCTTCCCAAGAAGAATGAGAAAGACTTGGAAGAGATTCCAGAGCATATTCGAAACCAGATGAATTTCAAATTTATCCAGAGGATGGATGAAGCGATTGAGCTGGCGCTGAAACACCCGGAGACACGACCGACAGAGCATGGCACTATGAGCGCGGCCATGGGATGAAACTCTTTCCGCCTTTTCTTTGCTTTCCAAGCATCACCACTTTCATTTGAGATCATCGGTGGATTTTCCAAAACTGCGAAACCTGAATATCTTTCGCGTCCAGATGTCGGGCCAGACGCTGGTCTGCCTCCAGGATCCCCAGAACGTAAGCGAGTCTGCGCTCTTTCTAACCCCGCCTGTCTATTTCATCGTCTCCCTTCTTGACGGCCAACATTCTCTGCTCGATATTCAAACCGCCTACATGAGGAGATTTGGCGAAATTCTTTATTCGGAGAAGATCCAGGAGGTCATCGAGCAACTGGACGAGAACCTGTTTCTTGAGGGTGAGCGATTTCAGGAAGCTCTGACGCGGGCCGAAGAACTTTTCAGAGCGGCCCCTGTCAGGGAGGCTGGTTTTGCGGGTAAGAGTTACGAGAATGACCCTGAACGATTAAGAGTTCAAATAGAGGGTTATTTCGTCGGACCCGATGGTCCAGGCCCCCTCGAAGAGAAGAAGGGAGATGGTTTAAAGGGGGCGATCGCTCCGCATATCGATTTCCAAAGAGGCGGGGCTTGTTACGCCTTTGCCCACCGGGAGATCTGGGAAAGAAATTCTTCCGATTGCTTCGTCATCTTCGGGACAGCCCACAGCTCAACCGAAAAACCGTTCTGCCTCACGCGCAAGGAATTCAGGACCCCTCTCGGATCGTTGGCCGTCGATCAGGAATTGGTCGATGCCATACAATCCCGATATCCTGACGATCTCTTCAAGGACGAGGCGGTCCACCGCCGTGAGCATTCTGTTGAGTTTCAATGTATCTTCCTTCGCTACCTCTACCCCATCCCCACTCCTCTGAAAATCTTTCCCATCCTCTGCGGATCATTTCATGAATTTATCGAAAAGGGCATCTCCCCTTTGGAAGTGAAACCCATCCGGCAGTTCACTGAAGTCCTGAAAGAATCTGTTTCAGCGTTAGGGCGAAGGGTCTTCTACCTTGCCAGTGCCGATCTCGCGCATCTAGGCCTTCAATTTGGAGACCCGGAAGGGATACGGGAATATGACTTGCGGATTCTTGCGGAAGAGGATCAGGCGATGCTTGGATATGTGGAGAGGTTGGACAGAGAGGGTTTCTTTTCGACTATTTCGAAGGAAAGAGATCGAAGAAGAATCTGCGGCCTTCCTGCCATCTACACCCTGCTGAGTACCATGGAGGCAAAGGAGGGCAGGCTTTTAAGATACGGTCAGGCATTCACTCCGGATACCCAATCGGTCGTCACCTTTGCCAGCCTCGCCTTCTCCTAAAAAATAGTTCGGAGTAATGAGGTCGCCTGCCTGCCGGTAGGCAGGGTGTTCAGAGTTTTTATTACTAAGTGCACAAAATAGAAGACACTTCGTAGTGCAAGCCTTCAGCCTTGCGTAACGCAGGTCTTTTAGACGTGCCCTGCCAAAACATTTTCCGGCTGTACAGCCTGTACAACTAAATTGTATTTTCTCCGAACTCTAAACTCCGAACTTGATAGGTTAAGACGGTTTCTGTTTCAGTTTCTCGATGGCGGGATAGATCTCGATCAGGCTTTTCTCAAGATCGGGTGGAAGTTCGACCGGAAGGTTGAGGATCTTTTCTCTCAGGAGGGCTAAGGCTCCCAACCTCTCGCTAACCTCTCGGGGCGTTATGCGGCTCAATTTCTTGGATACCTCTTTAACCTCCTCGTTGAGGAATTCAACGAGTTTTAAGACTTCAGAAACCTTTTTCTGAGACATTTCGGGCCCGCCTCCTTTTCAATGTCTCCACCTTACCCGATTTCAACAGAGAATTCAAGAAAATCATTCAACCTATTCCATGAGGACATCTTCTTTCTCAAAGTCAGAGAGGCTCCGATCACCCTGCATTTCAAAGCCCCTGATCCAGGCTTCAACCCGTTTCTCACCATAGGCCTTTTTCCAGCCAGCCACAATATCGTTTACGGGGACATCCGCAAAAGTTCCGTAGAAATTCACATATTCCATGAATTTGTGATTGTCCATGTTATAGGGCTGAAAGAGAGAATCTTCGCGCCCATTGAATTCAAGGGGAGGCACATGATGCCTTTCGCAAAGTTCTTTGTTGAAAGCAGGCGTGGCCTTGACCCATTTCCCTTCCAAGAAGAATTCGACGAAACCGTGGTACACGAAGAGATTGCTCCCAATGAAATCGATGAGCTGCTTTGTGGTAAGGTGGTTCCGGACATCTGCCAGTCCCACTCGTGAGGGAATGCCCGTAGCCCTGCCCAAGGCGCAGAGCAGAGAGGCCTTGGGGACGCAGAAGCTTCTGCCGCGTTTCAAGACATAGCTCGCGCGATAATGTTCGGGGAGATGGAAGGGTGCGTAAGGGTCATAGAGGATACGGTCGCGAACCGCAAGGTAGAGTTTTACAGCCCCCTCAACCGGATCGCTGCTTCCACCGATGGTTTCCATTGCAAAATTGCGGACGCGCTCATGGTCACTGTCGATGATGGAAGTTGGTGCCAGGTAAATGAGATCCATAAAAGGGGTCAGTCCGTGAACTTAGGAAATTCCTTCGAGCATATTTTTCAATCTCGTAAGGTAATTATCTCCACTTGAATTCACTGCATTGATAGCCTTGGTTACCCTTGAAACATCTCCCATGTTTAGGTGCTCGCTGATCCATTTACGGCTTGCCGTTGTATTTTGTCGTAGCCACCAAGCCAACGCTTGTTTTTCAGGGATCCCTTTCGCGCTACTTTCTAAATCCTGTTTGCCCAACTTTAATGCTTTCAATCCCTCCTGTAGCAGCTTATCCGCTTGTGCCTCATCGTGGGCTCGACGCTCATCTCCAAAATATGTTCCTTTTTGTTTCCCCCCAATCACTTGCCCTAAGCGTTTCATCAACCTATCCCGAAAATGTTCGCTTCCCAAATACCATCCCCGTCTGAGTGTCTTCCACTCCTCGATAAAATTCTTCAAACCATCTTTTTTGTGACATCTCTTCGCCAATTCTTCAATGTATGACTCATACGCCAACCCGCCCCTGGGATTATCCTGATATCCTCCTAACTCACCTAAGACCTTATTCACACATAGCCATTTCGTCCGTTTTTTCTCAGGGACCAGATACAGAGGAAAACTGGACCACAGGTAACTTCGCAATGGCTGATCTGCTCGAACTAGTCCTGCCCTAACTGGATTGAGATGAATGTAATTACTAACCTGCAAGAAGTAACCTGGCTCTTCTCCATTGATTACTAAAGTTTTGTATCTTCCTTGAAACAGGTGTCCGTGAAGGTCATGTCGAAGATTAAACCGCTGGGTATAGGTTCCCTGGAGCCATTTCATCCCATCCACCAGGTTTGCTTCTGGTGTCTCCAGCAATAAATGGTAGTGGTTGGGCATAAGTACGTATGCGTGAATCCTCCAGCCGGTCCGATCGCAAGTTTCCCCGAGACATCGCAAGAACTGCGTTCGGTCTATCTCATCTTGAAATATGGATTCACCGCGATCTCCACGGCATATCACATGATAGACTGCACCTGGATATTCAATACGAGGTTTCCGAGCCATAGGCCTAGAATACATGCTCCTTTGAGAAAAAACAATAGGGAAATTCCTAAATTCACGGACTGACCCCTTTATTTTCGGGGAGGGGTATCGATAAAGGCGTCTCTGAGAAGTTTACTCTGTCTTGAGAAGGCCTGGCGCGGATTTCTGGTATCCTTCATGAGAGAAATTTCCTGGGTAATGAGCCTCGTCACATTAAGAATATAAGCTTCTGGCTTCTTTGCCTCTCTTTGATAGAGGGGATGCTGACGGTTGATATAGATGACCGTTCCCTCGGTAAAGCATTCTGCCCCCTCTTCTCCAAAATCATCAACGCAGACGGATACTCCGGTTTCTCCAAACCTCATTCGTTGAACAACGGCATTGGGGGTCAACCGTTTCACCTTGGGGGACTTCTTTCTCGTTTTTTTTGGTTCAGCGGGTGGTTGAGCCTCACCAACGGCTTCTCCTTCTTGGGGATGACCCTCTTTTTCTTCTTTAAGGGATTCCAGTTTCTTTGGGACGGCACCTGCTCCGCCCATCCCTTCTCCTTCGCCAGCCATGGGAATCGCGCCAAAGGGCGAGAGGTCCGGATTCAAGGCCAGCGCTCGGTGGACTCTTTGCAAAGCCTCTTTCAGCGCTTTGCTCGCCTTTCGCTTCTCCTTCCGGCCTGCCAATCGCTTTAGGATCTCATTCACCTCCTGGGTTACCTTATCCATTATTCTTCGGAAGGCTTGATAAGGGGCGCTGTCCACAACAAACCCTGAGCGATCCGTGGTCACCGGGAGGAAATCGGCATGAACTTCACCCTGGATTCTGGAGGCGATCTTCCCCCAATGTTCTAAGCCGAAGAGTTCTCTCTTAACCGTGACCTGTTTGACCTTGACCTCAATGCCTAATTCAAGCGGAGAAGCTGTAGAGGAAGGCAAGATGATAATCTCCCCGTGGACTGGGCCAAACTCCGTTCCTTCGAGGAAGGGGATTCGATGACCGCTCAAACTTCGTGGGGTGATCCTCATCCCATTCAGTCTTACGACAAAATTGGGTGATTTTAATGGAGTCCCTTCTACGATCTTGCGAATCACTTCTTCCGGTTCAAATTCCCTCGTTAGTCGAAGGAGGCTGACTGTGGTTCCGTCTCCTCTCTCCTGATCAGGGGGAAGGATTTGAAGTGGAAGCTTCCATTGGTCCGTTGCCCTTTCCCATTCCTTCTTGTCGAAAGTCACCTTGGCAGCGAAATCATCCTTTTGCGTATAGACCTCAAAGCATTCGCAGGCAGCGAGGCTTGCAAATTTTCCAATTCCGAATTGACCGATAAGGTCCCGTTTGAAGATGGGCGATTTATTTTTCAGAATTTTCTCAGGGGAACCGATGTTAAAATACTGTTTCAGCCCTTCCCGATCCATCCCTGTGCCGTTATCTTTAACCTCAATCAGTTCTTTGGTCATTTTGATATCGACCTGTGTCGCATCGGCGTCATAAGCGTTATTGACCAACTCTCTGATCAGCTCAATGCTTTCGGAGTAAAGTCTTTCTCCAATAGTTATCAGATGGCTCTTGTCAACGGTAACGGGCAGGTATTCCATCTCGGACTCCGCTTGATCATAAGTCTGTAGGGGCGGCCCTCTGCGGCTACCCGTCGAGGAGCTCGTACCTATCGGTAGGCAGAGGCTCCTCTACGGGTTAGCTTTCCCTTTGCATCTCTCTATCAATCTTTACAGAGCTTGGGAAAAATACAATATGCAACAGAGCGCCAAAGACGAACCCTAACGCTATGAATAGGATTTTGTTTCTAAGCCCATCGATGAAAATGTAACTATATAGACCCGAGGTACTTAAAGCAGCCAAGATGAGGCTGACCAGTCCCACCATTCGGGTAAGCAGCAAAAACCTTACGCCCCACAAAAAGAAAAAGCCGATAATAAATCCAACGGTTGCGCTTAAAAGGTCTAATTCAGGTAGATAACGAAAGATTGAGGCGGGCATCTTGAGAGAGTGCGACTGGCTTGTTACGTATCCGATGAACAGGACCAGCCCCGCCCAGAATCCTGCTCTCGCCGATGTCCTGCGCTCATCATACGCAGTGCGCTTGACAATAATTAAGCCAAAAATCAAGAGGGCAATAAAGATAGCCGGCACAACTCCCCAGAGAACAACC
>CAYMTD010000148.1:0-5968 GCA_964393245.1 uncultured Syntrophaceae bacterium | reverse complement strand
AGATCAAAGGGGATCTTCATATCCATTCCAAATGGAGCGACGGCACTGCTTCGATCGAAGAGATTGCCAAAGCTGCTCAGAAGAGGGGTTATCAGTATGTCGCCCTCTGCGATCACTCAAAGTCCCTGAGGATAGCCCATGGTCTCGACGAGACGAGAGTGCTCAAGCAGATCGAGGAGATCGATCGAATTAATGAAAAGTTAAAGGGCTTTCAAATCCTTAAAGGCACAGAGGTGGATATCCTCACGGATGGGAAGATAGATCATCCAGATAAGGTTTTGGAAAGACTCGACTATGTTGTGGCGGCAGTCCACAGTGGATTCAAACAGGAGAAGGAGAAGATGACCAAGAGGATTGTTCGGGCTTTAGAAAACCCTCTGGTTCACTCCTTGGCCCATCCTACTGGAAGACTCCTGGGAGCCAGGGCTCCCTATGAAGTCGATCTCGACGAGGTGATGGAGGCTGCCAAAAAGCATGGCAAAGCCTTGGAGATCAATGCGACGCTTGAGCGCCTCGATCTCGATGATCTCCATTGCAAGAAGGCAAAGGAGATGGGGATCAGGCTGGTTCTTGGGACAGATTCTCACCACATGGATCAGTTGTGGATGATCAGTTTAGGCGTGGGGGTGGCAAGAAGGGGATGGCTGGAGTCGAGTGACCTTCTGAATACTTTTTCACTTAAAGAAATCCTGAACTGGTGCCATCGGCGGTGAGCCGGAGAGGGGGTGATTCGGAGCCGCGGGGATAACTGCTTCATTTGGTCACGCCATCCTTGCATCACCGTGTCCATAAGAATATTTAGAACCAGGGGAGGGCCTTCTTGATTTCGTCGGCGAACTGGGGAAAGGGCGATGGCGTAAAGGAGATGAAGAAGAAGAGAAAAGCTATTGCCCCCATCCACTTTCTCTTTCCATCCAGGGGGGTTTGATCATCTAAGGGCGCCGGATGCCGGAAACCAAAAAGAATGAAGAGGATAAGAAGGAGGAGCCACCCGGGGTTATGGAAGAGGGTGATATAGGCCATCACCGCAATCGCAATAAAGAATATAATCCGGCTCTTCCTTCCAAAAAGAGCATAGGCGATATGACCGCCGTCTAACTGTCCAACAGGCAGGAGATTGAGGGCGGTCACAAACAGACCAACCCATCCAGCATATCCAATGGGGTGGAGAAGGACATCATGGTTTGGGGGAACCTCGCCCATCACCAGGCGCTGAATCATGGAGAATAGCAGAGGATCTGCCAGCAGGATGGTTCCTTCCTTTAGGCGAGACGTAGGGATCACTTCGGAAAATCTTAGGCCAATCGCAATGGCAGGAATGCTTAGCAGAAGACTGGTAAAAGGCCCCGCCACTCCTGTGTCGAAGAGGCTCCTTCGAGAAGTGATCGTCCCCTCCATGCGGATCACAGCTCCCAATGTTCCAAAGGGTGAAAAAGGAAAGGGCAAGAAATAGGGGAGCGTTGCTCTGATGCCATACCTTCGGGACATAAAATAGTGCCCCATTTCATGTCCCAGAAGAATAAGGATGATGGCAATAGAATAAGCGGGGCCTCCGACAATCAACGTGGAGACCACCGTCAAAATGAAAAGAACAATATGAATCCAGGTTCGATGCATCAGGGAACCTTATTTCTTTTTCTTATGACGATCCCTGTCCAATTGTTTCTTGTGTTTGTGCTTCCGCATCTTCTTCCGTCTCTTCTTCACGACGCTTCCCATATCCTCACCCCTTTCTATCTAATGTGAATCAAGGCTAAAGCCTTGAGCTACAGTTTATTAGGGTGCCGTAACTCAACTCTTCAGAGTTGACCTGAAACGCATGTCAATCGACAATGACGTTCGTCTGGGTCCTCAGTACTCCGGAGAGTCCCTGGATCTTGGTGACAATGAAATCTCCCAGGATATTGATGTCCGGGGCCTCCACCAAAGCAATGACATCATAAGGGCCAGTCGTTGCATTGGCCCGCTTCACTCCCTGTATCTTGCCAGCCTCTTTGGCCACATCCCTGGCAGCCCCTGCCGTGCACTCGATAAAGACATATGCTGAGATCGGCATAACACCACCTCCTTCACAGAAATAAGTTATATCAAACCTCATCTGATTTCAAGTTTAAAATGACAAGAGGACACGTTTTTTTTCTTGTTATCATAAACTTGGTTCGGGATCTCGCGTCTCTATGATGGCGGTTCACTTGAAGAGGAGTTTCGGAATGACCAAGGTCAGCCAGGGCCAATAGGTAATCAGAAGAACCATCGCAAAGTTGACTCCGAGATAAGGAAGAAGGGGTTTGGCGACCTCGGAGACGGTGATCTTTCCGATGCTGCAACCAATGAAAACGCCCAGGCCCACCGGAGGTAAGAAAAGACCGATCCCCATATTGGCAATGAGAATGATCCCGAAATGAACTGGATCAATTCCAAACTGAGTGGCAATAGGAAGGAGGATTGGAACGGTCATGATGAGCGCGGGAACGCCTTCCAGAACAGCACCCAGAAAGAGAAAAGCGATGTTAATAATAAAGAGGAAGAGGAGCTTTCCCCCTCCAAAAGAATGAATGAGATTCGCAAGGGCTTGAGGAACCTGTTCACGAGTCAGGATCCAGGCAAAGACAGAGGCCATTCCCACCATGATCATCACCTTTCCAGTGACAATGCCCGTCTCCAAGAGGATCTCTCCGAGCTTCTTAAGGTCAATTTCTCGATAAACGAATAGGGCGATCACGAGGCCATAAGCCACCGCAAGGACCGCTGCCTCCGTAGGGGTGCAGACCCCGCCCAGGATGCCACCGAAGATGATGATGGGCATGAAGAGGGCAAAAAGGGATTCTTTAAAAGCCTTTGCGAGAGGTTTTATTCCGGGCCACTGGCCAGAAGCAGTCCCTGCACGGCGGGCTTGAATATTCAGTTGAATCATCAAGGCAGAGGCCATGACCAAAGCGGGAAGGAATCCACCAGCAAAGAGGGCTCCGATAGAGACATTGGCGACACCTCCATAAACCACCATGGCAATACATGGTGGGACCAGGATCCCCATACCACAGGCGGCGCAGACAATGGCAGTTGCCCGGGCCGGACTAAAACCTGCCTGGTTCATGGCCGGTATCATGATCGAACCAATGGCTGCTGTATCTGCCGCCGTGGAGCCGGAGATTCCGGAGAAAAAGATCTCGGACACGATGGAAACCATTCCCAGGCCGTTTCTGAAATGGCCCACAAGGGCCCGTGCCAGATTGACGAGCCGGAGGGAGATGCCGCCGGTGTCCATTAAGGAACCTGCCAGAATGAAGAAAGGGACCGCCAGAAGGGGAAAGGAATCTGAGCCTGTAAAGATTTTTTGAGGAACGATGACCAGTGGGATGTCCCCTTTGATCAAGAGACCCAGAATGGAGGAGAATCCCATGCTAAAGGCGATGGGCACATTGATCGCTATGAGAACAATAAACGTGAGGCTAAGAATCAGACCCATGGGAAACCCTGCTTAGCACCACAATTGGAATATTGGTACAGCGGAATGGTGGAATATTGAGTTTTTTAGATGTAACCCTTAACCCCGTGACAGTCCTTGCGAGCCTTTATGCAGTTTCAACATTATTCCAACGTTCCATTCTTCCAGTCTTTAAGAAAGATCACCAAAAGATGGATGGCCATGAGGGCTCCCCCGACCGGAAGACAGGCGTAAGCCCAGGCCATGGAAATTCCCATCGCTGGAGATTCTTGCAAGATCGTCTTTTGAACAAGCCTTATCCCCTGGATGAGAATCACGAAAATGACGATTCCCATTGAAAGATTGATTATGAATTGGAGAAATCGTTTTTCTTTATTGGAAAGCATTCGGTAAAAGAGATCGAGTCCAAAATGGCCACGTTTCTGCAAGCCAAGAGTCGCCCCAAGAATGGAGAGCCAGACAAAAAGGTATCTTGCTAGTTCCTCGGACCAGTGAAGAGGCTGGATTAAGACATAGCGGTAAACAACCTGAAGGAAGACGACCACGGTCATCACTGTAACCATCGCAATGATAACGGTCGCTTCCGTCTTTGCCAGAAGATTATCGAACTTGGTCAGCGCACGTAAGACTGAATTCATGATCTTACTAAGGAGCCCATAATTGAGAAGACATATTCTTCCGAAAATCCCCCCTCACCCCTCTTTTCCAAAGAGGGGAAATCCCTCCCTTTGTTAAAGGGAGGGATAAAGGATACCCCCCTTCTTAAAAAAGGGGATGGAGGGGGATTAATCGTCTTGGGGTTGAGGGTGATTCTACCCACTATCTGGTCGCAATGATCTTTTCGATTGTCTCTTTTCCGAACTGAGCCTCAAACTCTTTGTAAACGGGAGCAGCAGCAGCCTGGAAAGGTTTCTTATTGGGTGTGGTCACCTGCATCCCCTTGGCCTTGACCTCAGCGATTTGCTTCTCCTCAGAGTCACGCAGGAGGTTGCGCTCATAGGTTGCGCATTCGATCGCTGTGTCGAGCATGATCTTTTGGGTGTTCTTAGGAAGGCTACTAAAAGCCTTTAAACTCATGAGGAGAGGCGTGGGAGAATAGAAGTGCCCGGTCAGGGCAAGGTACTTCTGAACCTCAAAAATCTTTTGGTGGTAAATGATGGCCACGGGGTTTTCCTGAGCATCAATGGTCTTCTGTTGAAGTGCTGTATAGACTTCACTCCAGGCCATTGGGGTAGGGCTGGCTCCAAAGGCTTTAAACGAAGCAAGATGGACCTTGTTCTCCATGGTCCGGATCTTAATCCCCCTCAAGTCGTCAGGCTTCTCAATGGGCCGCACATTGTTGGTGATCTGCCGAAACCCGTTCTCCCAGAAGGCGAGTCCCTTGATCCCTCTGGGAGAAAACGCATCCAGAAGGTCTCTGCCAATCGGCCCGTCGAGTACTTTGTAAGCGTGTCCTCGATCCCGGAAGAGGAATGGAAGATCCACAACAAACATCTTTGGGACGAACCCTCCTAAGGGACCGGTCGATGTGACGACGAGGTCAATGGTTCCAAGCTGGAGACCCTCAACCATGTCTCGCTCGTTGCCAAGCTGAGTGGAGGGGTAGACATCGATCTTCACCTTGTTGTTCGTCCTCTGGGCTACAAGCTCAGAATACTTCACAGCGCCCAGGTGATAGGGGTGTTCGGGAGCGACGGCATGGCCGAGCTTCAAGATTACAGGTTTATCCTGACAAATCCCAGAATCAACCCGGACTCCGCACAGAACAAAAAGTATCAGCAGGATGGCGATCATCAATGTTCGTTTCATAATTTATTCCTCCTTCTCATAAAGAATCATCTCAACCTCAACCTTTGATCTTGCTCAACTCCTTTTCATCGATATGGAAACTATGCTGATCTGTTGGAAAAGACTCTTTCAACACCTCCTCTCTGTATGCTGCAAAGGCTTTGAGTATCATTTCGCTCAGATTAACATACCGTTTGGCAAATTTAGGAGTGAACCGATCGAAGAGCCCTAGCAGATCATGAACTACCAGGACTTGACCATCACAGTGGACCCCCGCACCAATCCCAATCGTGGGGACCTTCAGACGCTCTGTCACCCTCTTTGCGATCGGAGCGGGAACGGCTTCGAGAAGAACTGAAAAAGCCCCTGCATCTTCAAGAAGAAGGGCATCATCAATGATCTTCTGAGCTGCCTGCGCATCTTTACCCTGAACCTTAAATCCTCCGAGCATGGAGATGGTCTGAGGCGTAAGCCCGATATGACCCATGACTGGAATGCCAGCCTTGATAAGGGCTCTGACTGTGTCCTTAACGCTGGCTCCTCCTTCCAATTTCACGGCATCCGCCCCTCCCTCTTTCATAAACCGCCCGGCATTGAGAATCGCCTCCCGTTCTGAAGCGTTATAGGACATGAAGGGCATGTCACCAATAATCAGCGCATATTTTGCCCCACGGGTGACGGCCTTCGTATGATGAATCATCTCATCCATGGTGACAGGGATCGTATTCTCATAAC
>CAYMTD010000147.1:0-6009 GCA_964393245.1 uncultured Syntrophaceae bacterium | reverse complement strand
ATATCAAGTAGTTTCGAATTTGGAGTCTGAGGTTTGAGGCAAGGATGCTACTCCATGCCTCTCACCTCAAACCTCAAACCCTGATCTCCGATTACCGGATATTGAGCAACTGGGCCAACATATCGTCAGTCGTGGTGATCACTTTGGTGTTGGCCTGGTACCCCCTCTGGATGATAATCATTTTGATGAACTCCGCCGCGAGGTCGACATTCGATTCTTCCAGCATGGAGGAAGAGATGTCTCCCATGCCCCCCTCGCCGGGCTTATTATAGAGCGGAGGTCCTGAATGCGTGGTGCCTTGGTAGAGGGTTCCCCCTTTTCTTTCGAGGCCATTTAAGTTTGTAAAATCTGCCAAGGCTAGCCGGGCAATATTCCTAATGGCGCCGTTGGTGTAGTTTCCGATGATGTTCCCTCTTTCATCGATGCTGATATCGGATAACGTCCCGGCTGCGAACCCATCTTGAAAGATGCTTTGAATGGCAGAGGCTGACCCGTATTGGGTCGTATTGGTGAGGTCGACGTCAATGGGCGAGGGAGCAATCCCATTGGCAAAGTTAAAACCGGCTGGAGTTAGAGTCTGTGGCATCGCCGTGGTCAAGGCCCCTGATGTATCGAAACCCAGGGTAACGGGTCCACCGTAGAGATGAGGATTTCCATCGGAAGTATCCGAGCCATCAACGACCACATTCATCTCCCAGGTCTGAGCAGCGGTCTTCGTAAAATAGAGTTGCAGTTGATGGGATTGTCCCAAAGAGTCATAGATCGTGATGGGAGTCGAATAATGAGTGGTTGTGCTCGGGTTATTGATATCAAAGGCCAAGAAATTGGTAATGGTGGCGTCGAGGTTGAAGACCGTATCAATTTGGGTGGTGATCTGAGGGGGGACCATGCTATGGGTATTTAACTGAAGATCCGACAAGATTTCGATCAGGGTTTGCCCCGTACTGTCATAGAGGTATCCCTGGACGCGGAATCCCTGGCCGTTGACGTAGTATCCCTGATTATCTACGGTAAAATGGCCGGCACGGGTATAGAAGGACTCATCGGTGTTAGGATCTCCAACGATAAAAAACCCCTTTCCGTTGATTGCCACATCGGTACCGACCTGCGTCGTCGCAAGGGACCCCTGAATGAAGTTCCCATCAACGCTTGCGACCCTGGTGCCGGCTCCCGTTTCGTTGCTCCCTGAAACGCCGGTGAGGGACAGGCCCAGGACATCCTCAAAATGGGTGGTGCTGGCTTTAAAACCGGTGCTATGGACGTTCGCAATGTTATCTCCAATGACGCCGATGGCCGTCCCATGAGCATCCAGACCACTCAGCCCAGTATAAAATGATGATGTGATCGACATAAGAAAACCTCCTTTCTCTGTTTGTCTAAATTAGCACAGACAAAATCTCGCTCGGAGAAACTTTCTCCGATCCCAGTTTCAGGTAAACTGCTCCGTTCTCAAAATAGACCCCGGTGATCATGCCAGTCCTGTAAGATTGAACGGGAATCGATCGACCCTGATTGTCAACCGCCGAGATCTGGAAGGTAAATGTTCCATCCGGAAGCTCCGTCCCTTCCTGACCCATACCATTCCAGACGACGGTTTGTTTCGTCGCATCTTTCACGCCCTCCTCCATAGTCTTGACCAAGGCGCCTTGAGCGTTATAGATACGAATGGTCACCTTTCCCGGTTTCGATAGCTGATAGGCGCCTTCTGAGACAGTTCCGTTCTCTTTGGTCAAAATATTTCCATTGGCCTCCACCCTCCGGCCTATTAACCCCATCGCCTGCAAGCTATTCATCGAAGCCTGATAAGCAGCGATATTCTGGAGCGACAGGGTCATTTGATTCAAAGACTCCAGGCTCCCAAATTGGGCCATCTGGGTGGCCATTTGGTAATTATCCATAGGCTCCAAAGGGTTCTGGTACTTCATCTGGGCAATGAAGAGGTTGAAAAAATCCTCCTGAGTGAGCGTGTTCTTCTTCTTCGTCTGACTGGCCGGTTCATTCGACTGGGTGATCGCTGACAAGGCAGATAGATCCATCTTGGGTCCTCCTCTTATTCTTATGCAAAGAGATCGACATATTGACTTCCCCGATGGGGTAAGTTCATCACCGCGTTAATCTCGAAGGGCTCACTGGAAAGAGGTCCTTTCTCCTCTTTATACCTTCCGCCTGACCATCGACCATATTCGGTCGGGCTTTCTCCTCGTTCCTGAAAAGATCCACCCTCCTGATGGATAAAGACGTTAAATTCCTCCAGATGAAACCCATCCCTCTCCAATATCCTATAAAACTGAATCTGATGGGCCTCCAAGATACCTTTGGTGATCAGGTTATCCGTCCAAAGGGTCGTCCGGATATTTCCCTCTTTTCTGTTGATCTCCATATAGATGCTGCCCAGCTCTGGAGGCTCTAAGGTTAGTTTGATCTTTTCTTCATTGTTTCTGATCGACCAGACTACCTTTTTGGCAATCTGCTGAAAGATCTCGGGATCTTCTGCTTTGGGGAGAAGTTGTCCCTGGCCTTTTGGAATCTCTTCGGGCGCCTGGTTTTGGAATTCAGCTCCTGCTTTATGACCCGTGAACATCCAAGATTGGGCAACGCTTTCAGTATCTTTTGTTCCAGAAATGGCAGGAGGCTCACTCTTCGCCCACAGCTCCCTTTTCACCTCTCCCACCTCTTGTTCGAAAGAATTCGTCACCAGCCTCTTTTCAGTGGTGAAGGGAGTTTCGGGGGGAAAAGCGGGCTTTTCCGTTTTTTGATTCATGACTTCGACTGTGCTTGGGTCCGGACGAAAATCGATCCATTCCTTGAGGAGATCTCTTTTCTCATCTTTTTTAGAGATCGACTCATGAATCGAAAATGGCTGAAACGAAACTTCCTCCGGCGGAAGGCTGGGTTTACTCGATAGAGGGTCCCAGTTGACATTCTCGCTAACCATGCCCTGCTCCACCCCGACCCGAGGAGGAACAAGAGAGTTTCGAACAAGAGAAGGAGATCCTTCATCTCCGGATACACCCTTTCCTGTGATAAAGACGTGGGCTTTTGGAGGGTCGACGATGAAGGCCCCATCCCGGTGTGGACGATTTTGTTCTCCAAGGATCATCCTCTCGGCAGGCTTTGGAGGTTTTGTACCTACAAAATCAATGGTCTGAATGGGTGGCCTTTGGAGATCAGGTACCTGAATTTCAAACGGTGATCGATCGGGGGATTGAGCCAGAGGGAGATTCAAAGAATTGAGGCCTTCTTCATTCGAAACTAATTGAGATGTGGGTATGATCCTGAGAGGATCGACCGGATCAGGTGAAACTACCCCCGAAAGGTTTTGCCCAAGGAGTCCCATCTCCATGGGATGAACAGAGAAAATGAGATTCCTATCCGTGGACAACTGGGGCTGAGGTATTACTTTGGGAGGCTCCGTGAGACGAGGTAATTCAGGTTTGATCGATTCGGGATCGATCGAGTCTTCAAAAAATGGAAGGCCCGGGATCCGATCATTCTGACTTAGCTGATTTAGTACCAAATCGGATTGAGGAGGGGTGGTCGGAAGCTCCTCAGCTTCCATAGGATCTGAAATAAGACCTTTTTGTCCAAGGGACGGAGGATCTCGGTTCAGATCAGTGGGTGTCCCCTGCTGATTCGGAAGGAATAGAAACGGCGTGACCGTTCGATGTTCTGTCAGATCGAATGGATTCGGCATTGCGGACGGTGGCTCAGCAGATGGGCCATCCGAGATAGGAGCAGAAGGAGGAATATCCTGCTGAGCAGCGATCTGAGGAAACAGGTTAGCTATGATCATGGATGAGATTTGCTCGTTTATTAAGTTCCCGCTTTGACCGCTTGCCTTTTTCTCGAGCGAAAATCCTTGCCTCATTAAAAAGGAATAGAAATCCTCACGGGTGGATATGGGATTGAAGTGTGGGCCCTCCCCTTCGAACCCTGGGCAAAATGGAAAGAGTGGGTTGATCGGCTCCATCATTTGGCATTTGAAGTAGCAACGAACATGCCAAAGAAGAGGGGGCATAATTTCTTCTGAACAATCAATGAGTTATTGAATTGACAAGGGAGGGAATTCTTTTAAGGCCTCGGCAACAATTGCTCTCTTTCATGGAGAGAGGAGAAAATTTTTCCTTTTTTTAAAGGTGATTGACAAAATCGGCAATTCCACTTACACGATCATCGATATGCGACTGTATTCGTCCGCGGCGGGATCCATCGCCTCTCCATAGACATCCATCCCCTGAAACTTGAATACAAGATGAGAAGGATCAAGGGTTCCGTTTCCCGATGCGTTCTGGGTAATCTTGAAGATGACATCCGCTGTTTGTGAATCCTGGTGATAGACAACACTAACCGGAATAGGTGAAAGATACAGTTCCGTTGGCGCTAACGGGAGGCCCCAATTGTAGACACCCCCGCGGTTTCGTCCGTCAGCCCTGGTTATCCTCCAGTAGGCCGGGGAGGCGACGGTAGATGCATCCATAGCCTTACTGAAGACAAAATGCATCGTGAAATACTTTGAGGCATTCGGTTCCGCAAGCGAGGGATCAAGGTCAGAAGCCTTCGTTCCCGGGCCGCCTGTGCTAATGAAATCTGTGCTGTAGGCGGCCAGTATCTGCGGGCTTTTCTGCTGATAGATATAAGAACTGAGTTGGAGTGCCAAGGATTGATCAATCGATGAAAGGATCGAAACCTGCTCCTCTGCTTTTTCGAACTCTTTCCGATCAGCATACACAAGACCGAGTTCAAGGTAGGCATATCCGAAGTCCTTATTCACCAAGAGGGCGGATTTCAGCTCAGCGACTGCGTCATCATAGCGTCCCATCAGGTGATACAACTGGCCAAGAGCGAACGTCGCTCCCCCCGGAGAATAGGCATTGACCGTCTTGAACGCCTGCTCCGCCCCTGCGTAATTTCCAGTCTGCATATACGCCTGTCCTAGAGAATACCAGTTGAGCGTTGAGATGGGATTGAGATTCACCGCCTCGTTGTATTCTGACCTTGCGTCGTCGTACCTGCCCAAGCTGAAATAGATATTGCCTAAGTGAACATGATAACTGTCGTTGGTTGGATCGAGCTTGATGGCCTGTCTGTACGCCTGGATGGCATCATCGGTCCGGCTCAGCTTCAGCAAAGACTGAACCATGTAATCATAAGCATCTTGAGTGTACGAAGAATGGGGTGAGAGTCCGATGGCCCGCTGGAATTCCTTTGCGGCACCCTCATAGTTACCCTGCTGGTAAAAGTCGATGCCTCTCGACAATGCATTATTTGCCAGCGAATCATACTGATCTTGTTGGGGTGAGGTAGCTGTAAACAGCGCACCAATGGCATCGCTTCCAACCGTTCCAATGGTATTCACCAAACACTCCTTACGTTAGCAAAGTGATGCTGCCTATAGTGGATTCGTAAAAAGTCCAATTTCCTGTTATTGCGAGGAGCGCCTGCCTGCGGTAGGCAGGCAGCGAAAAAGCAAACCATTGAAATCACGCACTTACAAAATACGAGATGGCTTCGCTTCGCTCGAAACGACCACTTTGGGTAATTTTGACGAAACCATCCCCTGTAATCTATCGTCCTTTTTGTTTGAAACTTAAGCAGGTTTATGGGTAAGCCCATTGGGAGGTGAAGGATTGGCATACGGTCAGGCAATCATAATGTTATATTGGCATCTGGATAGGTTGTATGAAGCCAAATGTGTTCCACCCACGAATCGATCTCTCTGATATTCTTCATATCTGTTCACCTTTTATTTCCAATTGCTTATTTTTCTTCCAATCTATCCCACGCCTCTAAGACGAGGCGGCGGGTGCGGTATTCAGCGAATTTCTTTCTCTTTTAGGACGTGGAACGCTTCACAGGGGAAATCAGAGTCTTTTTTAAGAATCTCAAGAATCAGGACCTGAGCCTCAATTTTTTTTCTAATGTCTAACTTCGCCTCTTCATTTCGGTTTATCTTTCAAATATCTTTGGACAAAATCTCCCGGTTTCAGGATTTGGATTCCTTGGAATACG
>CAYMTD010000146.1:0-6079 GCA_964393245.1 uncultured Syntrophaceae bacterium | reverse complement strand
GCGATCGGAAGGACAGAGGTCACCAACATCTTCAGAATTGTCTTTACAGGAAAATTTCTCTCCTCCTTCGGGAGGGCCGGTCCCATTGAAGGTTTGAGATTTACACGGACAGCAACATAGACGAAATACAGAGAAGAGAGTATCAGTCCAGGGATAATGGCGCCTGCATAGAGCTGAACCGTTGAGACGCCCGCTACAGCCCCATAAAGGATCAGGAGGACGCTTGGTGGGATCAAGATTCCAAGACATCCTCCCGCGGTAATCACGCCGGCGGACATTCGAACGTCGTATTTGGCCTTCATCATGGCAGGCATGGCAAGAAGCCCCATAATCGTGACAGAGGCACCGATGATTCCGGTGGCCGCTGCAAAAATGGTGCAGGTTGCAAGAACCGTGTAACAGAGCGATCCCCGAATGGCTCCTGATGCAATCTGAATCGAACGGAAGAGCCGGTCGAGAATCCCTGAACGTTCAACCACATACCCCATGAAGATGAAGAGGCTGACCGGGATAAGAACGTCATTCGACATGACAAAGAAATAACGCGAGACCATCAAGTTAGAAACTCGTTCCCAGCCAAAACCCGCCCATCCGAAAAAGAACCCGAGGGCAAGGAGGGTGATCGCAGTGGGAAACCCGACAAAGATGGCGATGCAGAGCAATCCCAACTGAATCATTCCAAGCATTTCAAGGCTCATTTTTCCCACCTCCCTTGCTTGAGACATCGGATGCACTTAGCCACCTGCGAGATTCCTTGAAGGAGCATCAGCAAGGCTGTAAACGGAATCACCATTTTTAGAGGCCATATGATGGGGCCGAACGGGCTCTGAAGCGATTTTTCATTGACTGAAAACGAATAGTAGGCGTAAGACCATCCGGCAATCAACAGGGCAACCATTGCCGGAAAGAATACCAATATGTAAAGAGTCAGGTCAATCGTTGCCTGAGTACGTGGCTTCCAAAGTCGGTAGATGATGTCGCCCCGGACATGAGCATCCATAGCGAGTGTATAAGCGGCGCCAACCATGAAGATCGCCCCATAGAGCATGTAGCTGGCATCAAAGGCCCAGTCGGTAGGTTTGGCAAAGACCTTTGTGGCAATGATCTCATGGACCAGCGAATAAACCAGTGGAAGGAAGAGCCAGGCAAATGTCTTCCCGACCCGGAGGTTGATTGCATCTATGAGTTTGAATAATTTATTCATCTATCCGTCTCCATTCCTTTGGAAATAATATGCCGGGGTGTTCTCCCTACGCAGAACACCCCGACACTTTGTGACCGAAGAGAACCTGATTAAACCTGGTTAGGCTTTTTTCTTAAACCAGAATTCGTAAGCCGTATCCATCTCCACCATGATTTTCTGACGCCAGGGCACTGTGCGGGCTGCCCACTCCTTCTGGGATTTGATTACTTTGGCAAAGAAGGGATTTTCCTTGCTCTCTTTTTCAACGATCTTCTCCCATGCTTTCAATTGGGCCAGAAGGACCGATTTCGGCGTCTTGATGAATTTGACGCCCTTCTTCTGCTCCATCTCGATCATGTCGTCCGAATTTCTCTTGTAGAACTTCCAGGTCATGTCAGCAGACTGGGCCATACAGGCATATCGGATAATCTTCTGAATGTCTTTGGGAAGGGATTCAAATTTCGTCTTGTTAAACAAGATCTCGAAGTGCTCGCCAGCCTGGTGGTAGCTCTGAGTCATGCAGATCTTTCGGACATCGGGAAAGCCAAGAAGTTTATCGGATGAGGTATTGTTGAATTCTGCCGCATCGAGAACGCCACGCTCCATGGCCGGAATGATCTCGCCCCCGGGCAGAATCTTTACTGCTGCTCCCATCTCCATGAAGAGGCTTGCAGAGAGGCCTACGGTCCGGAACCTGAGGTCTTTTAAATTCTCGGGTTTCTTGATCTCTGTCTTGAACCATCCCAGGGGCTGAGTGGGCATCGGCCCATGGAAGAACGACACGACATTCATCTTAAGGATTTTCTGAATCAATTCATTGTAAAGCTCCTGACCGCCACCGTAATGAATCCATGCGAGCATCCCGTCTGCGTCAAGACCGAAACAGGGACCTGTGCCGAAGAGACTTGCTGCCCGGTTCCTGCCAAACCAATATGCAACCACACCATGGCCTCCATCCAGCGTGCCACGACTCACAGCTTCGAGCAACTCAAAGGCTGGAACGACTGCTCCAGCCTGGAGAAGGTCTATTTTGAGTCGGCCTCCGCACATCTCCTCAACCTTCTTGGCCCAATCCACGAAGTCCTCATGGAAGATGTCCACGGCAGGCCAGGTGCTCTGCATCTTGAGTGTGATGGGTGCCTGCGCCGAAGCGCGTTTAACCGCAGGAAAACCTAAGGATACTGCCGCTGCTCCTGCGGCCACAGTAGCTGTTTTCAAAAAACTGCGACGTGAAACCTTTTCCTCTTTTGTCTTGGTCTGTTTCACTTTCTTCATCATACCTTCCTCCTTCTTGAAAAAGAGTTAACGTTTTAAGAAGCTCTATAAAAAACCTGAACCTCCTCAGAACCTCATTAGAAAATTAACGGTTCACCTCCTCTCCGATTGTATTAGCATCTCCACTCGATCTATTCACAAGTTTCCAATCTTGACGGACTCTTAAAAAGTCCCCAAGGAGGTCATTGCGAGCGGAGCGAAGCAATCTCGTATTTTGTAATTGCTTGATTTCATGGGATTGCTTCGTCTCTACACTCCTCGCAATGACGTGCGGTTAGACTTTTTGCGATTTCATTAATCTTACCTATATTATATTTTTTATTTTTATTAAAGGAGGTCTTTCTTTAACGGGTTTCAAAATTGGACTGACCATCTGCTCTTTTTGAAAATTAATAGACAACGAAAACCTCAATAACATTGTAACAAATCCTTTGTCAAGTCAAAATGTTCCGTAAGAATTATCTGTATATTTTTTGATCAACTAAAAGTCTGTCAAAAAAAATGTTAAGCTGTACGTGGACGGGGTAACAACTGGATTTGATTTTCAATCGATTCAACCCCCTTAACGGATTTCAAGACCTTTTCGGCTTTGGCTTTCATCTCTTCCGTTTCTGCATACCCACTCAAACGGATTTTTCCATGCTCTATAACGGAAACAGAAACTGAAGTTTTTGGCCCATAGATTAAATCGGCCTCAATAAGGGCGGCCTCTGCCCTTTTGCTAAGAGCCATCATTTCCAAAGATCGCATTGCATCCAGGGAGCATTCTTTGATTTCATCGGAGCGAGCCATGTTTAGAACACTATTCACCGCTAAATCTATGCTCAGCTTATCCATATTTAGCACGAGGTCATAAAGCTCAGGCGTTTCCCAATCCACACCAAAGGCACGTTTGACGAACGTACTCCTTTCATGATCACTTCTCTCGATTTCTTTTATTGCCGCTTCTCGATGGAACCCCTTTTCAATCAAATTCTGGATTCGTTTTTCAAGGGAGGCAGTCACCCTGACATGTAAGGCGCAATTGAAAGCCTTTAAGAGTACGTGGCTTCCTCTGCCAAGAAATACTACATCTCCCTGTTTTGCCAATTCGTAGATGACAGAGTAAAGACGATCGAAGTAGATGTCTGCTCTATGGGAAAAGAGCCTTTCAAATATAGACGGTGCCTTCTCATCTACTTTCGTAACACTTTCTAAAAAACCCATCTCTTGGGCCATATTATTAATAGCTTCCGTATCATAGATTTTGTATCCCAATTTTTTTGCAACCTGCCTTGCAACCTCTGATCCATTGGTCCCCATTTTCTCGGTAAAAGTAATTAACTTCATTTCTCCCCCCAATATGAAGAGTTTGGTTTGTACGATACATTCGTGGACATAATTTTTATAAAAGATACTACGAACTTGTAAAGGTTTTAAGCCGAAGTCCTCTGTGGTAAATATCTTTGATCAAATAGATATTTCGGGGCGAAGCCATCCGTTCCCGGCCGACGTGAGCCACGACCAAAAGGATGTCGGATCCATCAAGGTCTTCATATCAATCGCATTTAACGCACTGAGATGGATTTAACCTTATTTTAAAAATGTTGTCAATAAAAAAATTATATGGCTATATTGTCATACCATTTTTCTTCTATTGACAAGCCTGATGGCTTTTGTTATAAAGGGAAGACTTTAGATTCCGCGGCGGAAGTTTTCTTTTAGATTCTTTTTAGGAGGAAGTTATGGCACGTTTATACGAATATCAAGGGAAGCAGTTGCTCAAGGCAGCCAAAGTGCCCATTCCTCAGGGCGAAGTGGCAACGACCCCGCAAGAAGTTGCTAAGATTGCTGAGAAGATAGGTAAGCCCGTTGCTATCAAAGCACAGATCTGGGCCGGGGGACGTGGAAAGGCTGGAGGCATCAAATTTGCCAGTAACCCCAGCGAGGCAGAGGCGGTTGCTAAAGATCTCTTAAGGTCGGTCATTAAAAACCTAACGGTAGAGAAGGTGCTGGTTGAGGAGAAACTGGACATCGATAAAGAGTACTATGCCGGTATTATCATCAATGCTTCGAGAGAAGTCCGGGCTCCCGTTGTGATGTTCAGTACCGAAGGAGGCGTTGATATTGAATCCGTCCCCTCCGAGAAGATCGCTCAAACGAATGTGGATGTTATTCGGGGCTTCCGCCTGTATGACGCCCTCAACCTTGCCGTTCAATTAAAGGTTCCAACCAATATCCTTCCCTCCGTTGCTCAAGCCATCATGGGGCTATTTCACACGTTTAGGGGATATAACTGTCGGACGGCTGAGATTAACCCGCTTGTTATAACGAAGGGTGGGAAGCTTTTTGCAGGGGATTGCCGCATAGCCATTGATGACTCCTCCGTATTTCGACATCCAGAGTTAGGCATCGATGTCGCTCGCGAGGCTCCCACACCTCCCACGGAGTTGGATAAAATTGCATGGCAAATAGAGGAGGGAGATCTTAGGGGGACTTGTTACATCGCCCAGATGGTGTCCGAAATCAAAGGGCTGAATTATGTGGGTTACCATGGCATCGGTGGAGGGGGAGCGATCTTAGGGGTTGACGCCTTGAACCGCCAAGGGCTGAAAATTGCCAACTATGCGGATACGAGTGGAAACCCGACTGCCGCAAAGGTCTACCGGGCAGCCAAGGTGATCATCAATCAACCCGGGATAGAAGGATATATGCTCGGCGGTTTCATCGTGGCGAATCAAGAACAATGGCATCATGCCCATGGAGTCGTGAAGGCGCTTCGAGAGGAGATACCCAAGCGGCCCGGATTCCCGTGCGTGATCCTTCTCTGCGGAAACAAGGAGAAAGAGTCAATGGAGATTTTGAAGGAAGGGACGCGAGACTTACCCGGCCGCTTTGAGTTCTACGGAAGTGATAAGGTTTATGAAACGGAGTTCCTGGCAAAGAGAATGAAGGCCCTCATCTTGGAGTATCGGAAGGAGAGAGGGATTAAAGAAGAATAGCCATCATTCGAGAACATAACCCTGCTACGATAAAGCTTTGGAGGGTAAAGGAGGGTGGTTTATGGAGTTTAGAGAGAGGACGATCAAAGTGATCATCGATGAGAGCAAATGTGTGGATTGCAGAACCCATGTATGTGCAGACGCATGCAAAACCTACGATCGGGGGATCCTGGTCATCAAGGACGGCAAACCTGCTTTGGGCGGTGATGCAGATTATGCTCAAAGGGTAGGGACGGAATGCCTGGCCTGCGAATATGAGTGCTGGTTCAGGGGGAATAAGGCGATCAAAATAGAGGCTCCCATTCCAGGGTTGGAAGAGTATCTGAGAAAGAGAGGAGTAGCTTAATTTCAGATTTAAGATTTTGGATTGGAGATTTTTCAATCTGCAATCTGCGATTTGAAATCTGAAATTAATTGGAGGTTGTAAAGATGGCTATCCTAATTAAGAAGAATACAAAAGTTCTGGTCCAGGGGATTACAGGAAGGGAGGGCTCCGCACGAGCCGCTTTCATGAAAGGGTATGGAACCAAGGTTGTGGCAGGGGTGACACCTGGAAGAGGAGGCGAGGAGATCTCCGGGATACCCGTCTACAACACTGTGGCGGAGGCGGTAGCGGACAAAGGACCTATTGATGCAAGCG
>CAYMTD010000145.1:0-6081 GCA_964393245.1 uncultured Syntrophaceae bacterium | reverse complement strand
AGAATACCTAAGCCTTAAGAAAGCAGCTCTCTCGATGTTTGGTCCTGATTTAGTCAACTATGAAATAAAAATCCTTGATCATCACTCGTATGAAATGCATCTAAAAAGATGCTTCGCTCACGAAAATATTGTGAGGGCAGGAATACAGGATGAGTACGAGTGTGGGATCTTTTCAAGGCTTCAGGGGTGGATCGATGCCCAGGGCTTAGAGCATGATCTTACTCCCCCATTGGGCAAATGCATGAAGGTTTTAGGTAAGGAATGCTGCTACAGCATAACAATCAAGTTCTAACATGTTGCTGAAAAATTCAATAATGGCCCAAGGTATCATGCTGAACTCGTTTCAGCATCCTAATAGAATCGGTAAATGATGAGACCCTGAACCAACCCATGAAACGAGTTCAGGGCATGGTTCAGGGTGATAGATAATGACCTTTTCCGCAGCCCGTTACCGTTATTGAAATGGGGTGGGCAGGAGCGAGGCTCTTCTACCAAAAATCCTTATGACAGCCTTTGATGCTCAGAGAATCAAAAGAGTTGAAAACCTGAGCAGAATATTGTACACTGTTGTACAGAATATGTTTCATGAGGTGACCGATTATGAAAATGGTTACATTCACTGAATTCCGTCAAAATGCCGCCACTTATTTTGATGCAGTTGAGCAGGGGGAAACGATAAAGGTTCTTCGTCATGGTAAACCCGTCGCAGAGATCGTTCCTGCCTCAACTGAAGAAAAAACTCTTTCCTGGAAACAACCTGGTTTAAGGTTATCTGTAAAAGGAGCCTGTTTAAGCAAGGAAATTCTGAAGGAAAGGAAACAGTCTAAGAGATGAAGGTTTTCTTTGACTCTTCGGCCCTTGCCAAGCGTTACATTGAAGAGCCTGGCAGCGATACAGTAGAGAAGCTCTGTGTTCAGGCTACTATGTTGGGAGTTAGCTCGATCTGTTTGCCTGAAATTATCTCTGGCTTATGCAGACTGAGACGGGATTCAATCTTAACAAGAAATCAGTATGATGATGCAAAAAACACTCTGCTGAGAGATTTTGAGGACATATCGGTTTGTAATATAACCCCTTCAGTGATCCGGCAGGCAATTCATATTCTTGAAATGAATACACAACGCACCCTGGATGCGCTACATATAGGCTGCGCGTTGGAATGGGAATCCGATGTCTTCGTCTCTTCGGACATCAAGCAGATTTCAGCAGCCAAGAAGGCAGGCCTGAAAACGATGAAAGTTTAGCCTAAAGGTTAAAACCTTTAGGGTTGGTCAGGAGGCAGTCAGATGGCTGAAGATCCATTAGCAATTCTTGAAAAAATTGACCCACAACTTCTCAAAGTTGTTAGAGACAACAATGCATTTGCGCTGGCTGATGGGGCCTTACCCAGGAAGGTCAAGTTCCTCATCGCTATGGCTTTGGATGCAGCGCACGGAACGGTTGAAGGGACAAAAGCTCTGGCCGAGCAGGCGATGAAGGCAGGTGCGACCCAAGAGGAAATCGTAGAAGCCATAGGGGTGGCCCAGTACATTGAATTTTGTTCTTGTAGGCCGCTTTTAGAGCAAGGATCGTCTCCGAATATTTTGATTGGGCGTGAGTTAGGGAAACTCGAAGAAAGGCAAACGAAGAAAAGATAGAAAGAAACTGCCTCCTGTTTACCAGCATAGAATCACCCCCCCTTGGCAACTTTCTAATTTTACTGTTTTTTTGTCCGTGCTCCAATACTTAATTACTTATGCCTGACCCTTACATGTTGGGTTAATCTTTATGAGGATGATGAGGAGTTGTTTCGGGAGGGGGTCAAATATCTTGCCAATCAAACCAGAGCAGAAGTATGGAAGGCATTATGCAAGGGCTTTGGACAGTTAGATGGCAGAATGGGAGGAAACGAAACAGACCTCTTCCTTTCGCTTTGGAAAAGTAATTGGCCTGATACTGACGAGGATGAGGAAGAAGATGGACGTGAGACTAACTCTGAAATCCTGAACTACGTCACGGCAGGGAAAGCGGCAGCATACGAATGGGTTTCATCCGGCTGCGAATCCCTCCATTGACCCCCCTACCCCCATGAGTCGTCATCCCACCGCCATCCCTGAAGGTATGGGAGGGTCAGTCGAGTCTCCCTCTCACGAATATACGCAGCTCCCACTAAAAAATATTTTTGTTTTCCTTTTGGAATTTCATTCCAAAAATTTTGGGGTTGGAAGAGAAAATATCGGGATTTGAATTCCTAGAATTCTCTTTGGAAACAGGAAGCTTAAGCTGGTATAGGAAATGAATAGAAGCTGACTTTTGCCGAAGCCAAAGAGCTTATGGAGATTGCTATAATGTAATCTTTTTGATATATTGGATAGCAAATTGGGAACCTAAGCGTGTGGGCCGGTCTCGCGTCAACTCCGAGCCAGTTAATTCTCCTCTAAGCAAGCTGTAAGAACTATCGAAATGTGTCTAAATTCGGAAAAGCCCCATTACCATGGTCATAGAAAACGTCTCCGTGACCGGTTTAAAAAGGCAGGCCTCGCTTCGTTTCAGGATTACGAAGCGGTAGAGCTTCTTCTCACTTTAGCGATTCCCCGAAAAGACGTTAAGATTCCAGCTAAAGAGGCAATCAAAAGATTTGGTTCTTTCCGGGGTGTTCTTGATGCACCCATCGAAGAATTAAGAAAGATTCCTGGCATCGGCGAAGTCGCCCCCTTGGCCATCAGATTCATTAGGGAAGCTGCTACGCTTTATCTCCAACCGAAGAGCCAAACCGACCTAAGTTTTGTAAAAATTGAGCCTGAAAAGATTTGCTTAGAGGAACCTAAGATCCTTTTCGATTACTGCAGGGCGGCCATAGGTGCTCAACCTAATGAAGTATTTAAGGTCATATACCTTGACAGTCGCTATAGAGTAATTGATCTTGAAACATTAACCGAAGGCACTATAGATCGAGCCACAGTGTATCCACGCAAAGTAATGGAGTCGGCACTTAAAAAAAGGGCCTCAAGCTTAGTATTTGCTCACAACCACCCGGATGGTAATATAAGCCCATCAGATCAAGACAAGACAATCACGCGGGCTCTTATTCTTGCAGCGAAAGCACTCAACATAAACATCTTAGACCATCTCATCGTTTCCAAAGATGAGGTCTTCAGTTTTAGAAAAGAAGGACTTCTTTGATGGCTATCGCTGATTTGATTCTCCGTGAGTTCCCTGAGCTTAACCAAGCACAACGCGAAGTTGTTAGCCAGACCGAAGGCCCATTGCGTGTTATCGCGGGTCCTGGTTCAGGGAAGACATTAGTTCTTGTAGCAAGGGCTCTGAATATTTTGCTGCAAGGACTTGCACAACCCCGAGAAATCCTTCTCTGTACTTTTACGGAGAAAGCAGCCTTTGAACTGAGAGATCGACTATCCCTCACGGCCAAAAAACTCGCTTACGAAGGCAACACGTCAGATTTACTTGTTGGTACCATTCATGGAATATGTAATGACTTTATTCTGCGCTTCCGACATCGCACCCCTCTTGGAAATAATTACGAAGTTCTGAATGAGCTTACCCAACTCCTTTTCATCTTCGACTATTTCGATGAAATCATGGGTCGGGAAGAAAATGGGAAGTATCTATCCCGCTGGACCTCTCGATGGGGGGCCATCGAAGGTGTAAGGAATTACTTCAATAAAATTACAGAAGAGATGATTGATGCTGTAAAGTTACTCGAATCCGATGATCCTTTTCTTCAAACTATTGGGAAAGCTTATCAAACTTATGAAAACAAACTCATCGATACAAACCGAGTTGATTTCGCACACCTTCAGAAGTTGTTCCTGCAACTTCTCGAAGATTCAGAGGTGGGTACCGCACTTGCTGGTAGAGTCCGCTACGTGATGGTGGATGAATACCAGGATACGAACCTTGTCCAAGAACAACTACTTCTAAAACTCGCCAGAAATGGCAATAATATTTGTGTTGTTGGAGATGAAGATCAGTCTCTTTACCGCTTTCGCGGAGCTACCGTCCGAAATATTTTGGAATTTCCTTATCACTTTAGAACCTGCAAAACAATCACACTTTCGGTAAATTATCGCTCACACTCCAAGATAGTAAACGCATATGATAAATTTATGAACTCATGGGATTGGAGCGGTGGATCAAAAAAAGACGCTTTTCGCTACAACAAATCGATCATACCAGATCCAGAAGGCAAATTTACTGAATACCCGGCAGTATTTGCAATATGGGGGGAGAACAGAAAGGATGAGGCAACACGTTTTGCTGACCTGATTTACTTTCTCAAACTACATAGAGTTATTGAGGACGAGAGCCAAGTAGCTTTGCTCCTCCATAGCGTCCGCCTCGAACATAGTGGGGACTATATAAAAGCCCTTGAGGCAAAAGGAATCCCTGCTTTTTGTCCTCGTGTCCGTGGCTATTTTGAGAATGAAGAAATCAAATATATGGTGGCTTGCTTTGCCATTATTTTAGGATACTACGGGAAGCTAAGAGGTGAGATTTCAGGGAGAAGTCTTGAGGAATTAGCAAACTACGTAGATGAGTGCATTAAAGCACTGGGCCAAAATTATCCCCATCCGCATCCCCTTGCAGACTGTCTTCAAAAATTCACCACCGAGATTTCAAAGCTTGCCCCAGGAGATACGCTTGACAGGCGTTTGAGCGATTATTTTTACCAATTTATTGCTCATGAACCTTTCTGCACATTTATCAAGAACGAAAACAGAGCACGCAATTTAGGGATTTTTTCCCAGCTTTTAAGCATCTTTCAAAATTATTATCATTATACCGTTATCACAGAAAGAAACCGTGAGCCCCTTAGATTCCATTTTTTTAATAGCTTCCTCCGACTTCTTTATGAAGGGGGGATCAATGAATACGAAGACCCTGACCAACCTTTTCCAAAAGGTCATGTTCAGGTAATGACCATTCATCAAGCCAAGGGGTTAGAATTTCCAGTTGTGGTTGTAGGTTCCCTTGCGGTTCAGCTTTCTTCCCCCAAGGATATTGATAGAACACTTGGTCGATTCTATTCTCGTGGACAGTTCGAGCCGGAAGACCGTATTACCGGCTTTGATCGAATGCGCTTACACTATGTGGCTTTCTCACGAGCTGAAAAAATCCTCGTTTTGACAACAACAGACCAGCCAAAACCTTACTTTAATCCAATATGGCAAGGACTTCCTCAATGGCCTTATGTTGAACAGGATATCCTTAAGTCTCTGTTCTTTCGGTTGCGTAGCAGGATGGTTCTAAAAAAGACTTTTAGCTTTACCAGCGATTTAAAGGTTTATGAAACCTGTCCGAGACAATATCAGTTCTTCCGATACCTCGAGTACACTCCTTCAAGATCTGCAGAATTCTTCTTCGGTGCATTGGTGCATCAAACCATTGAAGATATACACAGATGGGCAATGGACGGGAAGGCAGATACTCTTGGCGAGTATCAAATTCAAGACCTATTCCATCTCAATTATCAAAATCTTCTTAAAAGGGGACTGAGGCCAATAGGTCCAAAACAACGGGAAGAAGCTTTCCTTCAGGTAATGAACTACTTCAATCAAAACAGATCAGAATTTCATCGGATCATTAAAACTGAAGTGGACGTCTCCGTTGAAAAAGATAATTACATTCTTATAGGAAAAGTTGATCTTCTATTAGGAGGAGATGGGAAGCTCGAACTTCTGGATTTTAAATCTCAACCGCGACCCGCCAAAGATGACGATCGTATATTCTCTTATTACCGGCAACTTTGCACTTATGCCCATATTCTTGAAACAAGAGATGGAAAGCTCCCTGAAAGGCTTATGGTATATTGGACAGGCGAACCTAAAAAAGAAGATGCTCTTATGATTTTCCCTTATGACCGTAGCATTGTTGATGAAGCCGGAGCACATTTTGATAAGGTGATTTCGCAAATTCAAAATAAGGACTTCTCGATACGAAAGCCTCCTGAGCATAAGGTCTGCAAGGAATGTGACCTTCAGGTTTACTGTGGCAGGGAAGGAGTAATAAAAAATATGAGGAGGGTTAATGGACGATAAAACTATTAAAAACACCCCTTTAATTCCGGTTGAACGTATAGAA
>CAYMTD010000144.1:0-6135 GCA_964393245.1 uncultured Syntrophaceae bacterium | reverse complement strand
GAGGCAAGTGCTTATGTGGATGGGGGTTTTAAGAACATCAAACTTTCAGATTACAGAAGTGAACTCAAGTGCGCCACAATCTCCCATTCTTTCAGAAATTAGCTGAAAGGAATTTTACACAAAATTCTTGACAGCACCTGGGCGAGAAAATATATTTTTTTTACATAAAAAGTCACGAGATAGTCGGCCTTCCTTATAAGTGAAGAAAGAGAGTAGCAAGTGAAGTCTAAAGGTGCAGCGTGACGAAAAAGTCAGTTTCACTTGGTCTGCGTGCCAATTGGCGGCAGTTCACACTGCTGGTGATCATCAATGCTTTTGTAGGAGCAATGGTTGGTCTGGAGCGCACGGTTGTTCCCTTGATTGCGGAAACGGATTTCGGACTGGCCTCTAAGGCGGTCGTTATGTCGTTTATAATCAGTTTCGGCATTGTCAAGGCCTTTGCCAACCTATTTGCTGGGCGCCTTTCTGATCGTTTGGGCCGTAAGCCTATCTTAATTGCAGGGTGGCTGGTTGGACTTCCGGTCCCGCTTCTGATCATTTTTGCTCAGGATTGGGGCTGGGTTGTCTTTGCCAATGTGCTTCTTGGAATTAATCAGGGCCTGTGCTGGTCCACTACCGTCATTATGAAGATCGACTTAGTAGGACCGAAACAGAGGGGGCTTGCCATGGGACTAAACGAATTTGCAGGCTATTTGGCCGTCTCCCTCTCTGCCCTGGCAACCGGATACCTGGCGGCTGCCTATGGCCTTCGTCCTACGCCATTTTACCCTGGCATCGCTTTTGCGTTGTTCGGTCTGCTGTTTTCAGTCCTATTCGTTCAGGAGACGAGAATTTATGCCCGAGAGGAAGCCCGGTTGTCAAAAGCCGAAAATGATCCACGAATTGATAAGGAGCGCAAGCCAACCTTCGGCCGGATTCTGCTTCTAACCAGCTGGAAAGATAGGGCCCTCTTTTCTGCCAGCCAGGCGGGGATGGTCAACAACCTCAATGACGGAATGGTGTGGGGATTATTACCCATCTTCTTAGTGGGAGCCGGATTGCCCGTAAATCAGGTGGGAATCATTGCGTCCGTTTATCCTGGCGTGTGGGGAATAAGTCAACTTATAACGGGTCCGCTCAGCGATCGTTGGGGTCGAAAATGGATGATTGCAATCGGTATGTGGGTCCAAGCGATCGGCATTGGGCTATTGGTCGTCAACCGGAGCTTCTGGCCGTGGATCTGTGGTGGCGTGCTTCTGGGGATCGGTACAGCACTGGTCTATCCCACCCTGATGGCTGCTATCTCCGATGTAGCAGAACCCGAATGGCGAGCTTCGGCGGTCGGGGTTTATCGCTTGTGGCGCGATGGGGGGTATGCGGTGGGAGCGCTGACAACAGGAGTGCTGGCCGATTCTCTCGGAGTTGAGATGGCTATTGCCTTCGTTGGGGGGTTGACGTTCCTTTCGGGTGTGGTGGTCGCGGGAGTGATGTTTGAGACACTGCCTTCAGGTAGGGGTTTAAGTTTTGGAATCAAGAATTCATTTTCCAACCATCAGAAAAATATTTAGGAGAAAGGAGGACCATTATGTTAATCCAACAATTTTTTGTCAACGGTTTGTCACACATCTCTTATTTAGTCGGGGGATCAAAGACTTGTGCTATAGTTGATCCAAAGCGTGATGTACAGATTTATCTGGATACAGCAAAGGCAATGGGGTTAAAGATTACTCATATTTTAGAGACCCATCTCCATGCGGACTTCATCTCCGGCCATCTCGATCTTGCCGAAAAGACGGAAGCAAAGATTTATGCGCCCAGGGTAGGAAAATGCGAATTCGAACATGTGGGCCTTTCCGAAGGAGACTCTTTCGAAATCGAAGATATGGAATTTAAGATTCTCGAAACTCCGGGGCATACCCCCGAACATATGGTTTATGTTGCCATTGACCACTCCCGTGGGGAGGACCCTGTCGCTCTTTTCTGCGGAGATACGCTCTTTGTGGGAGATGTGGGTCGGCCCGATCTCTTTCCTGGAGTAGCGAAGGAGTTAGCATCAAAGCTTTACGACAGCCTCCAGGAACTGGCCAAATTGCCGGATTTCTGCGAGGTTTATCCTGCCCATGGGGCAGGTTCTCTCTGTGGAAGGGCTATGTCCGCTAAAAGAACGAGTACCATAGGTTATGAAAGGAAGTATAACTATGCCTTTCAAACGAAAGACAGGAATAGGTTCATCGAATTACTGACCACCGATATGCCGGAAGCACCCGATCATTTCAGCCGCTGTAGCGAAGTAAACAGGAAGGGTCCAACTTTGGTGAAAAATCTACCCCCCTCCTCTCCATTCGATCCACCCTCCTTCTCCAGAAAGGCAAAGGAACAGAATACAGTGATCCTCGACATCCGACCTTATGAGGCCTTCGGAGGACAATATATCGCCGGATCCTACCATATCGATTTTGGGGGGAACTTCTCCACCTTTGCAGGATGGATTATCCCTCCAGATGTGAATATCCTACTGATTGTCGAAAGACCGGAGCAGGCGGAGGAAGCAGTGGTCCAACTTCGACGGGTTGGGCTGGATCGGACGATCGGCTATCTCGATGGAGGGATGTATGAATGGGCTAAAGCAGGCCTTCCGATGGAACATATCCCACAGCTCTCCGCTGAGGATCTGAAGAGAAGGATTACGAGCGGACCGGCTATCACCCTTGTCGATGTGAGGGCGAAAAGGGAGTATATGACCGGACATATCGAGGGGGCGATCAACATCCCCGCGCCCGATTTGAGGACACGCTACAAGGAACTGGATCAGAAGGTTCCAATCGTTCTGCTCTGCAATACCGGCCATCGATCAAGCCTCGGGGCAAGCCTCCTCAAACAGCATGGATTCAAAGACGTCTCCAATATGGCCGGTGGCGTTACAGGTTATAACACGGCTGGCTATGGTCCAGAATGCCCGGTCTGTACAGCTCCTCATCTTCCGATCATGTCGATGGGAAAATGAAAGAAATGGATACCCCCCAACCGCCCTTTATTAAAAAGGGGTTGGGGAGATTTAAAAGGGAGAAAACATTATGGAATTGCTGAGCATGGAAAGATGGTCACCTTATGTGGTTGGCATTGGCATAGGAATTCTGAGCTGTTTCACTTTTTTATTATCTGATAAGCCGATCGGATGCTCCACAGCCTTTTCCCGGACAAGCGGGATGCTTGAAAGTCTATTTCGAGGCGGGAAAGTTGGGGAGAAAGCTTACTACAAAAAATTTCCCCTTGAGATCGATTGGGAATGGATGCTTGTTCTTGGAATTTTCCTTGGGGCATTTATCTCGGCGATACTCTCAGGTCAGTTTCAGGCTGTTTGGATTCCGACGAAGTGGGCAGAGGCTTTCGGTCACTCCTTTACTGTTCGATGGCTCGTTTCACTTATTGGCGGATTCGTTTTGGGATTTGGTGCGCGTTGGGCGGGGGGCTGCACCAGCGGCCATGGGATCAGTGGAACCCTTCAACTAGCTGTCAGCAGCTGGCTTGCCGCCATCTGCTTTTTTATTGGTGGCATCGCAACGGCGATGGTGATTTTCTAATATCCCTATCTAACGATATAAGGAGGGATAAACCGTGCTCAAGACACTTCATGAGAAAGAGAAATTCCAGCTTGGCATCGGGTTTGTAGTAGGTATTCTTTTCGGGTTTTTGCTCCAAAAAGGTAGCGTCACAAATTATAACGTCATCATCGGCCAACTTCTGTTCACCGATTTCACTGTCGTAAAGGTCATGCTTTCAGCAATGGTTACTGGCATGATCGGCGTCCATCTGCTTCGAAGCCTTGGCTTGGCCGCACTCCATCCAAAACCCGGATCCTTCGGATCGGTCATCATCGGCGGCCTCGTCTTCGGTGTAGGCTTTGGCCTATTGGGATATTGCCCGGGGACTTTGGCCGGAGCCGTTGGACAAGGGTCTCTTGATGCCCTTTTTGGAGGAATGGTGGGAATTCTTATCGGTGCTGGGCTTTTTGCAGAATTTTTCCCTAAATTGGATAAGAGGCTTCTCAGCAAAGGCCATTTTGGTGAAATGACCTGGCCACAACTTGTGAAGGTAAACCCCTGGGGGGTCGTCATCCCTGTAGCCTTTGGAGTGATCGCTTTGCTCTTCTGGTTCGAAAATGCCGGGCTTTAGGGAGGTAGTAATATGCTGTAGGGGCAAATCCAAGCAACAAGTGTAAAGGAGAGGTGAGAGTTAGAGGGAGCATGGTACAAAAAATCATACCTGCTTTTGAGTGGTTTCGAAACTATAGGAGCAGCGACATAAGAGGCGACCTTTCGGCAGGTTTGATCGTTGCCATCATGTTGGTTCCTCAGGGGATGGCTTATGCCATGCTCGCTGGATTGCCTCCTGTTATGGGACTTTACGCTTCCACCTTTCCGCTGATAACCTATGCCTTGATTGGTTCTTCACGACAGTTGGCCGTTGGACCCGTGGCCATGATGTCCCTCTTAGTTTTTGCCGGAGTTTCCACACTCGCCGAACCCGGTTCGGAGAAATATGTCGGCTTTGTGTTGGGTCTCTCGTTGATCGTAGGCGCCATTCAGTTCATTATGGGATTTCTTCGCCTGGGATTCTTTATCAATTTTTTCTCTCACGCCGTGATCAGCGGTTTCTCTTCGGCCGCCGCAATTGTCATCTGTCTCAGTCAGTTGGGCCAGTTCTTAGGGATTAGACTCTCCGCTCAACATTCGATATTCTATTTACTTGTAGAAGTTGGAAATCGAATCGGAGAAACCCATCCCATCACGCTCTTGATCGGCGTGGCCAGCATTGGAGCCCAACTCTTTTTTAAATGGAAGATCCCGCATTTTCCTGCCCCTTTTCTGACCGTCGCTGGAAGCACGATCCTCGTCTATTTTCTTCATTTGGATCAAATAGGGGTCAGAATCGTAGGAAATGTGCCAGCGGGCTTGCCACGTTTTTCATTCCCTGGGTTCAGTCTCGAATCGGTCGGCCTTTTGTTTCCCTACGCCCTGACGATCCTCTTTGTAGGGTTTATGGAATCGATCTCGGTGGCCAAATTGATCGCCACCAAGGAAAAATACAAAATTGATTCAAACCAGGAGCTTAAAGGATTGGGCCTTGCCAATATTGTCGCTTCTTTCTTCTCCGCTTATCCGGTGACAGGAGGATTTTCTCGGACAGCCGTGAACTATCAGGCAGGGGCTCGAACAGGGCTTGCCTCAATTATCACCGGGTTGATCATCCTTCTCACTCTCGTTTTCCTTACCCCTCTTTTCTATTATCTTCCAAACACCGTATTGGCCAGCATTGTCATGGTTGCAGTATTGGGATTAGTTGACATTAAGCAGGCGAAGCATCTCTTCAAGTTGAAAAAGGTTGATGGATGGACCCTTGCCATAACCTTTATTGCCACATTGGCCGTGGGGGGTGAAAAAGGGATTCTGATTGGGATGGCATTCTCATTACTCGTTTTTATCTGGCGTAGCGCCCATCCTCACACAGCGGAGTTGGGATTTCTGGAAAAGGAAGGTGTCTTTCGGAATATTAAACGATATCCGGAAGCGAAGACTTATCCTGAAGCATTGATCATCCGTGTGGATGCTTCCCTTTACTTTGCAAATATGGGCTTCGTTGAGGATCTGTTACGCAAAAGCCTTATTGAAAGATCAGATGTAAAATGGATGATCTTTGATCTATCTGGAGTAAACGATGTGGACGCGGTTGCAATAGGCACGTTAGAGGAGATAATGGATAATTACCGCGATCGAGGAATTAAGTTCATATTTACCGAGATGAAAGGACCGGTGCGCGACCTGGTCGCCAAAGCGGGATGGGAAGAAAAATATGGAATGAAAATTCAATGCCCTTCAATCCAACATGCCCTTCAAGCCATCGGATTGATGAAAGAAAGGAACGGAGTTTAGAGGAATCCCCAGATTTCAAATTTAAAACCATGGGGTTAGAAGGGTAAGAAAGGAGGAGCAAGATTTATTGCGTTTGGCATGAAGATCATGGCCCCACAGAAGCTATCTGGGTTACCATTGAGGCTTTAATGAGAGGAGGAGCTTATGAAGGGCTTGAGACTTTTTAGAGTATTGGGGATACAGATTTCTATTAATTACACTTGGTTCATTATCTTTGGGCTCATCG
>CAYMTD010000143.1:0-6166 GCA_964393245.1 uncultured Syntrophaceae bacterium | reverse complement strand
GTATGAAATCTATGAAGGAGATGCAAAAGGTTCAACCCGAGATGAACCGGCTGAGAGAGACCTACAAGAACGACAAAGCTCGGCTCCAACAGGAGATCATGTTGCTTTACAAGAGGAGAAAGATCAACCCCATGAGCGGTTGTCTTCCGATGCTGATCCAAATCCCTGTTTTTATTGCCCTTTATAATGCCCTTCAGAATGCAATCGAGATGAGGCATGCCCCTTTCTTTTGGTGGATCAAAGACCTTTCTGCAAAGGACCCGATCTATATCACCCCGCTCATCATGGGAGCTACCATGGTCCTTCAGCAAAAAATGACCCCCACATCTGCTGACCCGACACAGGCCAAGATGTTTATGCTGATGCCGATTATGTTCACCTTTCTCTTTCTCAGTTTTCCCTCGGGGTTGGTCCTCTATTGGCTGGTCAATAATGTCTTATCGATAGCCCACCAATACTATATGAACAAGAGGTGAGGTTCCATGTTGGGGGAAGAGGTTGAAGCCGCGAAACAATTGATGTCAGGATTGCTGGAACGGTTGGGCGTGGGGGCCAAGGTTGAGGCCGTTCTCAGAGAAGGGGATCTCCATCTGAGCATCAAAGGTGAACAGGAGGGAATTCTTATAGGCAGGCACGGTCGAACGTTGGACTCCCTTCAATTCCTGATCAACCGTATGGTTAACAAACGTCTCGAAAGACCGGTGAGGGTCGTTTTGGACGTCAATGACTATCGAAAAAGGAAGACTGATAATTTGACGAAGATGGCTATTCGAATGGGGGAAAAGGTCAAAAGCAAGGGCTCACCCTTAACGATCGGACCTTTCAACGCCCATGATCGTAGGCTTATTCACATCGCTCTTAAGGAGGATTCCTCTGTTCGAACGGAGAGTTTAGGGGAAGGGAAGCTAAAAAAGGTCACGATTATTCCTACCATGAGTAAACTCCGTTAGAAAGTTCTTTGGCTCCCCTGGCGAAATGATATGCATCCCCGTAAGAAGTGGCTAGGAGAGGAAGCTGCTCTTAAGCAAGGAAAAATTAAGAAAGGTGCTTTCAATCCGGTAATAAGGATAATAAGGAGAAAGGAAGAAGTTGGTCCTTTGAGTCGATGTCATACGTCCCATCCTCCGAAAGGATATTGCTCAAGGGAAGAGGAGACGATTGCGGCGATTTCAACTCCGTTAGGAGTAAGTGGCATCGGGATAGTGCGGGTCAGCGGTCCACTCGCCGAGCCCATTGCCCATAGACTGTTTAGGCCAAAAAGCGAGCCCTTCCAGCTAATATCCCACCATTTTAATTACGGAGAGATCGTCGATCCACATAAGGGTGGTGCCATTGATGAGGTCCTCCTGGTTCTGATGAAGGCTCCCAGAACATATACGCGTGAAGACATCTTGGAGATTCACTGTCACGGAGGATATTTCAATCTTCAAAAGGTATTGGAATTGGTATTGAGCGAAGGAGCAAGGATGGCCCATCCAGGCGAGTTCACGAAGAGGGCCTTCCTCAACGGTCGCATCGACCTTACCCAGGCTGAGGCTGTGATCGACCTCATCAACGCCAAAACAATGGAAAGTCTTGAAATTGCCAATCAACAGTTGAGAGGGGACTTCTTCCGAGAGTTGAACTCTCTCAAGGAAGGGATGATTGAAAAGTTAGTCTCAGTGGAAGCCCTTCTCGATTTCCCAGAGGAGGAGATCGAGCCAGCCTCTCTAAGCGAGGCGAAGCATTCTTTCGAAAAAATGATCAAGAAGTTGGAAGAATGGATAGGCACCTATGAAGAAGGAAGAGTCTTTCGAGAGGGGATTTCTTGTGCCATTGTGGGTAAGACAAATGTGGGCAAGTCGAGCCTGCTGAACGTGTTGCTTAAGAGAGAAAGGGCCATTGTAACCCCGATTCCTGGGACGACCAGAGATATCATCGAAGAGATTCTTAATTTGAATGGCATTCCCGTGCGGTTGATCGATACCGCCGGTTTAAGGAAAGCGACCGATACGATTGAGCAGGAGGGGGTGAAAAGGGCGAAAGGGCGCGTCGCAGAATCGGATTTCATTCTCTTGATGGTTGATAGAAGCCGTCCCATCGACATCGATGATGAGGAGATCTTCGAAGAGGTGAAAGCAAAGAAGAAAGTAGTGGTTATGAATAAGAAAGATCTGCCTTCGAGGGTCTCAATCGAGGAAATGAAAGATCGGTTTCGGGACGATCCAATTGTTTCCATCTCAGCACTAAAGAATTGCGGGATTAAGGAACTCAAGGAGGCCATTTACGAATTATTGATTCGTCGAAAGGTGAGACCTTCCCCCGAATATTTGATCATTGCCAATGTACGGCATAAGAGAGCTCTCGACCGGGTTAAGGAGAGCTTATCAAACACCCTCAGAGGGTTGGAGCAGGGGTACCCTCTTGAGTTTATTGCCTTTGAATTGCGGTCTGCCCTGGAGGGCTTGGGAGAGGTAGCGGGCGAGACGACCTCAGAAGAGGTACTCAACCGAATTTTTGAGCAGTTCTGTGTCGGGAAATGAAGATGTTTCACGTGAAACATTGCCCCCCACATATCCTTTTGATCAACCCGTGGATCACCGATTTTGCAGCCTACAATTTGTGGATCAAACCCTACGGAATCCTTTCCATTGCGAGCCTTCTAAGAATAAATGGTTTTCGGGTAACCTTCATTGATTGTCTCGATTCCACTCTCAGAAGAAAGAGTTACGGAGATGGTAAATTCCATAAGATTGAGATTGAGAAGCCTCTGCCCCTAAAGAGGGTTCCTCGAAAGTATAGTCAGTATGGTATTCCCGAGGAGTTGTTCAGGAAAAAGCTATCGGGGATGGAGAGACCCGACCTAATCGGGATCACTTCTGGCATGACGTATTGGTATCCAGGTTTGTTTAAATCGATTAGAATCGTTAGAGAGTTTTTTGAAGGGGTTCCCATTTTGCTTGGAGGCATATATGCAACGCTCTGCTATGAACACGCTGTTAGATATTCAGAAGCGGACGCCGTATTCAAAGGAGGAAGTGAATGGGACGCCTTAGAGCTCATTTCAGAATTGATTGGCTTAGAACTCCACGGCCCATCACGCAGGGTGTATGGCAACCCTGAACGCAACGAAATCCAGGGCCCACTCCCAACTGATATTTATCCTGCCTTCGAGCTCTATCCCCATTTGCATTATGTCGTGGTGATGACCTCAAGGGGATGTCCACTCCGTTGTTCCTATTGCGCTTCTCCCATCTTATCAAGGGGGTTTGAAAGAAGGGACCCCATTCAAGTAGTCGAAGAGATCGAATATTGGACGAATCGATACAAGGTTTGTAATATTGCCTTCTATGATGATGCTCTGTTGGCAAATCCCTTTGAACATATTATCTTGATCCTAAGAGAAATCAAAAAACGAGGGATTGAGTGTAATTTCCATGCTCCCAATGGTCTACATGTCAAAGAGATAAGCGAGGAACTTGCGGCTCTTCTATATCATTGCCGATTTAAAACGATACGGCTTGGGTTGGAGACATCGAATGAGGCAATCCAGATTGAGACCGGAGGGAAGGTGGACAATCGATCATTTAGTAAGGCAGTCAAGAATCTGAAGGGCGGGGGGTATTCAGAGAATGAGATCGGTGTCTATATTATGGCAGGTTTGCCAGGTCAAAGGGTAGGGGAGGTGGAAGAGAGTGTCGCCTTTGTGAAAGAGAATGGGGCAAAGCCCATGCTTGTTGAATATTCCCCCATCCCACAGACCTCGCTATTTGAAAGGGCTAGGCAGATGTCTGAATTCGACATTGAAAATGAACCCCTATGCCACAACAATTCTATACTCCCTTGCCAGTGGGAGGGATTTACTTATACAGATTTTCAAAGATTAAAGAAGATGGTGAGAGCATGAAATCATTTGAAATTACTGACGATATCTTTATCGTGGGAGGGCCTGAAATTACTGACGGCAGGGACGCATGTATCTATCTCATCAATTTGGGAGAATTAATTCTGATAGATTCGGGAGCAGGGTGGAGCGTTGACAAGATCATAAAAAATATAGAGAAAATGGGTTTCAATCCGGGGAGTCTTAGTAGGATTCTTCTCACGCATTGTCACATTGACCACATTGGCGGGTTCCCTGAGATTAGAAGAAGGTTTGGACCGAAGATATATATTCATGCCTTGGATGCTGTGCCGGTCGAGAAAGGGGATCCAATCTTCACAGCATCAAACTGGTATCAAACCAAATTCCCGCCGAGTCCCGTGGATGTTCAATTCAAATCTCCTGAGGAAATACTTACAATTGGAGAAAAGAGGGTCGTATGTCTTCATACCCCAGGTCATACGCCCGGATCGGTATCAATCTATCTGGACTTAAACGGGAAAAGAATCCTTTTTGCCCAGGATCTTCACGGTCCCCTTCTTGAAGCATTCGGGTCGAATCTGGGGGATTGGGATCGGTCAACCCAAAAGCTGCTGGGATTGGATGCGGACATCCTCTGTGAGGGTCATTTTGGGATTTATAAGACGAAGAAAGATGTCAGAGACTATATCCACTCCTACCGCCGCCAATATGGCGTGGAGTAGGGCGTACATTCTCCCAAAAAGCAAATCTATCCGTCTAAAACTTCACGGACTTTCTTTGCGAGGGCTGTTGGAGAAAAGGGTTTTTGCAGAAAGGGTGTTCCCGGCTTTAGACCCGCATGATGAGTGATTGCATGGTCGGTATAGCCTGAGATGAAAAGGACCCTGATTTCAGAATGGAGCGTTTTCATCCGTCTGACCAGTTCCCTGCCTCCCATATGAGGCATGACGACATCGGTGAGCAGAAGATGAATTTTTCCCTGGATGTTCTCTCGGGCGATGGCAATTGCCTCATCCCCGTTGGTGGCTTCGAGGACTTTGTAACCCTGATACCTAAGAACCCGGGCTGCTAAAGCACGCAGCGATGGATCATCTTCCACAACGAGCACGGTTTCATCTCCCCTCGGCAGATGCCCGGCATTGTCTTGCATGGGAGGCGCACCTGTTTCTTCCTCAACGCGTGGAAGATAGATCTTAAACGTGGTTCCCCGTCCCGGCTCACTGTAGACCCAGATCGTTCCACCGCTCTGTTTGACGATGCCGTAAATGGTTGATAGCCCCAGCCCGGTCCCCTTGCCTTCCTCTTTGGTTGTAAAAAACGGCTCAAAGATCAGTTCTTTGATCTCTGGGGGCATCCCGCATCCCGTATCGCTTACCGAGAGCAAGACATAATTTCCTGGGCTTACTCCGATATGGGCACGGGCATAGGTCTCATCGAGAACCACATTTGCCGTTTCGATGGCAAGTTTTCCCCCCGATGGCATGGCATCTCTTGCATTCACCACCAGATTAAGGATCACCTGCTCAATCTGTCCAGGATCTGTCTTCACCCTTCCAAGATGGTCATCCAGAACGGTGAACATCTCGATGTCCTCACCAATGATGCGAGCCATCATTTTCTCCAGACCTCTCACAATGGTGTTCAGATCGAGGACCTTCATGTCGAGGATCTGCCGCCGACTAAAGGCCAGAAGTTGATTAGTCAGTTCAGCGGCTCGCTCTGCTGCCCCTTTGATCTCTTCGATATTTTCTCTGCAGGGGTCACCTTCTTGGATCTGGTTGAGGGAGAGTTGCGTGTAACCTTTGATGACCGTCAAGAGATTATTAAAGTCATGCGCAATCCCCCCTGCAAGCCTGCCAATCGTTTCCATCTTTTGGGATTGAAAAAATTGGGTCTCCAGCCGCTTTCGCTCAGTGATGTTCTCCACCATGCATATGGTAAACGGGCGCTCCCCTTTTTCTCCTCTCACGAGTGAGACATTCAGTTGCCCCCAAATGACGCCTCCATCCTTCCGAATAAAACGTTTCTCAATCTGGTAATGATCCCTCTTCCCTGCGATGAGCGCCCCATCAAGATCGACATCGATCGAGGCATCGTCTGGATGCATGAATTTATTGAAAACCTGGTTTCGAAGCTCCTCCTCAGCATATCCTAACATCCTCTGCAGCGCCGGATTGCTCTCTAAAAGCTGACCGTCTATGCTCACGAGTGCGATGCCAACAGCGACCCGTTCGAAAATGGTTCGAAACTTCAATTCGCTCTGCTGAAGCAGCTCCTCCCTCCGCTTTTGGTCGGAGATGTCCAGGAGGAAGCCTTGCATAA
>CAYMTD010000142.1:0-6166 GCA_964393245.1 uncultured Syntrophaceae bacterium | reverse complement strand
CCTGAGAGAATGTTTTTCACCCAGACGATGGCTGCCTCGATCAGATCGCCTTCCACCTCCTCCTGGATCAGGCCAAGTTCTTTGGCCTGGGCAGAGGAGATGGGGTTGGCATTTCGGAGGATCGGCCAGGCCTTCTCAATGCCAATCAATCGCGGAAGCCTTTGAGTTCCACCGTTTCCCGGGATGATGCCAAGCTTCGGCTCGGGCTGAGCGACGAAGATCTTTTGTCCTTTTCTGGCGATTCGGGCTGTGCAGGCCATGGCCAACTCATTTCCTCCCCCAAAGGCAAGTCCATTCATCGCACAGACAACCGGTTTCCCGAGGTTCTCGATCAGATTTAGTACAGCCATGCCTCTGAGGCATCCGGCTTCTCCCTCCTCGGGCGTCTTCTGGGCCGCGAGCATCCCGATATCTGCGCCTGAGACAAAAGCCCTTGTTCCGAATCCGGTCAATACAGCCCCCTTTATTTTGCCATCCTTCTCAATACCGCTGAAAACTTCCCTTAGCTGCTCATAGACATCATCATTCAAGGCGTTGAGTGCCTTCGGCCTGCGGATCTTAACGATCGCGACATCTCCCTTGTCCTCCCTAATGACGACCGGAATTGTCCATGGCTTGCCTGATTGAGCCTGCTTCTTGAGCATCTCGGCTACCTTGAACCCAGGATTTTCCTTTGCATAGGCTTCGACCAATTGAAGGGATTTCTCTATCCCAATCTTGTTCATCATTTGGAAAGGAGGAGTCATGACCAGCCCAACATCGACTCCCAGATCGAGATCACCGATATTGGCAATCCCGCTCTCAATGATTTCACAGGCGATCCCAAAATAGGCTCCCATTACCCTGGTTGAAACCGCCTGGTAAACTTCTTCGCTATACTCCACGATCTCGCTTTTACCGGCAGCTTCCCAGAGCTGGCCAGATTTCACCCGCTCGTCCAAAATCTTGGGGGAACGGAACCAGGGCATGATAATTGAAGTATACATAGAGAGACCATGCTGGGTAAGTGGGTTTCCACCGGTAAGATTATGACCCGTGAAAGGACCCACACCCATCCCGAGACTTTTTTGAATGATGGCGTCAGTCTGCTTTACAGTGGCAAGCCCTTTTTCCACTCCTAACGCACCGGCGAGGAAAATTCCCTCAAAGAAAGGATTGATGGCGAAGCCAAATCGGCTTTTCACGAGGATGGGAGCCTTCCCGATAAATTCATAGAATTTCATACAGTATTCAACCAAGGCAGGGTCGGTATCCTTCGAAGGGACGACTTCAAGCAAGATATTTCTCTCCGCGGGGAAGAAATAATGGAGCACCAGGCATCGACGCTTATCTTCCATTTTGGTAAAGATTTCTTCGGGGGTCATGTGGGATGAGTTGGAGGCCAGAATCGTCGTTTTCGGACAGACCTCTTCAAGCTGGGCAAAGATCTTCATCTTGACATCGGCCCTTTCAAAGGCCGCTTCGATGACGAGGTCGGCGTCGCCGAGCTTCCCGTAATCCGTTGTAAAGATCATATTTCGGAGGATGGAATCTGCCTCCTCTTTCTTAAATGCTTTCTTCTCAACGCCTTTGGCCAACTTCGATTCGGCTTTTTTCGAGCCGGAATCAAGGGCTGCCTGAAGAATATCAACGATGACAACGGGCACGCCGTGGGTGTAGAGATTTTGACTGAAATGAAGAGCGATATCCGGGCCGATATTGCCCGACCCAATGACGCCAATTTTTCGAATCGTCCGACCAAACAGTGTAAACGCCATGACTTACCCTCCTTTTAGTGTCCCCTTCGGGGATGGTGAAAACCCCTCGCCTTGAGGCGAAGCGAAAATAGGCGAAATGTGAACAAGGTGAACATGAGCCAAGTACGAAGACGAACCCAACCCGTCCGTCATACCCGCGAAAGCGGGTATCCAGGAAGTTCTTTCTTCCAGGTGCCATTCTGGATTCCTGCTGGAGTTTACCCTGTACTTGATACGGGGCAGGAATGACGAAGAACAGGGCATCAAGATTCAAGTCGACTTGAAGTCAACATGTATTCGGAACCACTCGCCTTCAAGGCGAGGGTAGTTCAGTTCAGTTCAGTTAAGATCAGTTAAATTTTTCACAAAAGGTAACAAACCATCTCTCTGATGTCAATTCCTCTCTTCGCTTTTTTCGGCGAGGGGGTAAGGTAGTCACGAAATACGAAAAATGAGCATGAGTATTATCGCATCGTGGACTTTACCACGTCATTTGGGTTGAATCCCTGGCCCTGAACCACTTTTCCGATGGCCGCATCCACTCCGAAAAGGTCGGTTACCCTGATCACTCCCTTTAATTGGCCTGTTGTCCATCCGAGTGAAAAATTCGTTACAGGATGGATGATCTCTTTCCCGGGTTCGAACACCTCCAGGGTATCTCCAATTCTGAGTCCAGAGGATTTCCCAGCGTTTAGGTAGAGACTATCCCCTTCAACCTTTGCAACCGTGGTGGTCCATTCAAGAAGATCAAGCTGGCGAAGAAATCCATCGAGGATGTCATTGAGAGCGAGGTCAATGGTTTTGAGGACGGCTTTACTCCTGCTGTTTTCGCCCGTTTCTCGGGTGCCAAAGATCGGGCTTCTTCCAATAAAGGTTTTGAGAAGGTTTCCGGTTGAAGCATCCATGAGACGAATTTCGAGCTTTACTGTTGCGGATGTCGCTTCTTCTTCCGGAGTCTCAGGAACTTTCGGGGAGAGGATGCTGAGATCGTGTACTGTTCCATAAGCAAAAGCCTGGACCCCCATGGATTGGTGGGCTTGCTTCATTACTTTAGGGTCCGTCAGGCTTTCGAACTTGATACCCTCCCTTTTCAGGAACTCCGAGACAACTGTGCTGTCTACCGTCACGACTCGCTGAGAGGATTCGAGTTTCTCAGAGAGGTTTTTAGCCACCGCTTCGCCGATCCTCTCCTCCTTGTAGGTGGACCTATTATCGAAGTCGAGGATGGCCACCTTCTTCTTAAAACCCAGTTGAAAGAAGGGAAGGGGAGGTATGTATGAAGGTCTGGGGGGGATGGAGGCAATGGCGGTTTCCCTTTCGGTTCTTGAGGGAGGCTGGGAAGGAGATTTCTTGGGAGGAGGTTCGGCCTTTGGGAGATTGGTTCCCTTCACGGTCTCCATTCCCTCGACGGTCACTGTCTTTCCCTCAGGAAGTTGATCTTTCTTCTTCTCCTTCTTACCGATTAACGGAAGATTGGAACAGGAGGATGAAAAAAGCAGAAGGGAGAATAAAATGGAGGAAAGGAAGAAGAGGCTTTTTCTATTTGGAATCATAGCTCTTATATTACAAATTTCTTAAAAGATGTCAAATATTGAAGGGGGAAGAGACTACTTTTGGAAATTGACCTATATGATAGTCCCGTAAGAATTCCGAAAAGGCTATTTTCTGTCATTCCTGCGCAGGCAGGAATCCAGTCTTTTTCTGGAGTCAAAATTCCTCTGGATTCCCGTTTTCACGGGAATGACGACTTTTTACGAATTGATTAATTTTCGCGTGGCTCCTTTATCGCTGTTGCTTTCTTGTAAGTTTCTATGAAAGTAGATATTTCACGGATAAATCGTTCAATGTCCGAGAGGAATCCCTGTATCAGGGAGAGGTTCCTCTCTATCTTATCTATGTTCAATTTCGAAATAACCATCTTTGATCGCTTCTAAGAAATCCGTTTCGAACTCATTCTTTTTAAAAGAGAGATCCGATGCCATCTTCAACGCCCTCTCCTCATACGCTTCGAGGAACGATTCATCTTCACAATAGACGACCTCTCCAAGAATAGCTTCGTACTGAAAGAGGCTGCCGGTCTCCTGAAGGAAAACAAGGTCAACTCCAAAGGGTTCGAAAAAAAGGGAGAGGTCAGCATATAGTTCCCCGTATATCTTGAAGGCATCTTCAGGCAGCTTTTCAAATATCACCCCTATATCTAAGTCAGCCGTTTCGGCGACCATTGGGACATTCCCTTTCAGGAAAGCCATGCCAGCCTCTTTTTGGGAACCAAAAATGTAAGCAGCCTTCACCCCATATTGCCTTAGAATATTTGTTAGCCTTTCTTGTCTTCTCATTAAGACTACTTAAAGAATACCTTAATCCCTCCCAACCTCCCTTTGCGAAAGGGAGGATTAGTCATCCCCCTCTGAAAAAACCTGCCTGCCGGCAGGCAGGCGGCGTTAGCCTGTGGTTATCACTTTTTAAAGCAACCCAAGGCTTTTAAGAATCTCCTTCATTTCAGGGTTCTTTAGGGCGAATTCTTTAATGGCCCTTTCAAGTTTTTCTTCTCGTTCTTCGATATCTCGAGTCCTCCGGATTGCTGGAGCGAGGGCAGAACGCCGATCCCAGAGGACGAAACCGACAAGAGCAAACATCCCGGCGAGAACGACATAGATGAGATTTATGAGATCATCGATTCTCTTACTCAGTTTATTATCGAGATCGTCAATCCGTTTACTGAGCCTTTTATCTAAGTCATCTATTCTTTGATTCAATGCCTTCTGACCTTCTTCCAGTCTTATTAAACGCTCTCTGATATCCAGTAAATCTTTTTGAGTTTGTGCAAAGACAGGACCGTAAAAATGAAATATCAACCAGAGGATGACAGCAAGCTGAAAAAATAGCTTTCTCTTAGACATCATTTTTCCCACTTCATTTCCCTCCTATTTCAACTTTAACATTGGAAGATAGGGAGATTCTGGTCTTGGAACAAGTTTTCCTTCTTTGCAATCAACCAGAAGGTCGAGCCGTTCCAATATAATCTGACCAAGGAGGGGTTCACTTGCCGGGGGATTCACAATACAATCGGTCTCCATACTTCTATCGCCCACCCTTACGGTTAAAGTCCCTGCTACTGGTCTTTCTTCTTTTCGCTCATCGGCATAGGTGACAATGACTTTTTCTTTCTTAATCTTAAGGCCTAACCGTTCCACCAGGTCTTGAGGAAGGACTAAGATCGTGCACCCTGAATCCGCTAAGACCCTGACTTTTTCGGTTCGAACTTTATTCGGTTCTAAATACCCCCTCTCGGATAACAGTCTATCGTCATAATTTTCCAGAGCGATTTCTACATATACATCTCCCATCTTTTCACCAAAACTGCAAATTAAATTTTTGTGATCCTACATCCTACAATAGACCAAGACTTTTAAGAATCTCTTTCATTTCAGGGTTCTTTAAAGCGAATTCTTTAATGGCTCTCTCAAGTTTCTCTTCTCTTTCTTCAAGATCTCGTGTTCTTCGAATGGCTGGCGAAAGAGCAGATCGTCTATCCCAGAGTACAAAACCCACCAGAGCGAACATGCCTGCAAGCACGACATAAATAAGATTTCCAAGATCATCCATCCTTTTACTAAGCTTGTTATCCAAATCGTCTATCCTTTTATTCAAGGCCTTTTGTCCCTCTTCAAGTCTGATAAGGCGTTTATCTAAATCATCAATCCTTTGATTCGATGCCTTCTGCCCTTCTTCAATCCTGATAAGGCGTTCCCTGATATCTAATATATCTTTTTGGGTTTGCGCAAAAGCTGGATTGCAGAGTAAGATCACCCCCACATAGATGAAAATGATTAAGAGGATTACCTTTTTTTGGATCATTCGCCTCCTCCCTTAACGGAAATAATGATGGATTCCACATTAAAAGTCAAGGCCAAAAAGAGCTTAGAAGTAATCCCTCAGTTATGAGGGGTCAGATATGCAGGGTGATTTGTAACTCAGCCCTTCAGGGCTGATAAATCAGGGCTGAAGCCCTGAGTTACAGGTTCGCTTGCCTCTCCAATCCTTGAAACTGAGGGATTACGGTTAGAAGACTCCATAAAAAAGAGGAAGGGGATTATAACCGGCTGATGGAAAAGGTGTTGTGAAAATCAAGGAGAAGCTGGTTTGACTCCTGTGTAATAGGCACCAAAGCAAAAGAAAAGGGCATTCTTACCGAAAGGGGTCTCAAAAGACACCCAAAAACATGAGATCCGGAGCTTTAAAATGTTCTATTTCAGGACACTCTTGTCCAAATTAGTGTCCTCTTCGGGGATGGTGAAAACCCCTCGCCTTGAGGCGAAGCGAAAATAGGCGAAATGTGAACAAAGTGAACATGAGCCAAGTACGAAGACGAACCCAACCCGTCCGTCATACCCGCGAAAGCGGGTATCCAGGAAGTTCTTTCTTCCAGG
>CAYMTD010000141.1:0-6192 GCA_964393245.1 uncultured Syntrophaceae bacterium | reverse complement strand
CCCCCCCCCCCCCCCCCCCCGCTACGTCGTCTTTTTCTCCAAAAATGGTTTGAGCAGATCGATGGGTACGGGAAAGATCGTCGTGGAATTCTTTTCTGTGGCCACCTCGGTCAGGGTCTGGAGAAATCTCAACTGGAGAGCTGCAGGGGTTCCGCTGATCACGTTTGCGGCCTGGGCCAACTTCTCGGCAGCCTGGAATTCACCTTCCGCATGAATGATCTTTGCTCGCTTTTCCCGCTCTGCCTTAGCCTGGCGAGCGATTGCCCTCCGCATCTCCTCGGGCAGATCCACGGCTTTGGTTTCAACCAACGAGACCTTGATTCCCCAGGGATCGGTATGCTTGTCCAGGATATCCTGAAGCTGCATGTTGATCTTTTCTCGGTGGGCGAGTAACTCATCCAATTCCACCTGTCCCACGACGCTTCGAAGCGTCGTCTGGGCCAATTGAGAGGTCGCGTAGAGGTAATTTTCTACCTCGACCACGGCTCTATTGGGATCGATCACACGAAAATAGACGACGGCATTCACCTTGATCGAGACATTGTCACGGGTAATGACATCTTGAGGCGGGATGTCCATCGTGACCAATCTCAGGCTGACCCTGAGCATCTTGTCAATTCCAGGGATGATGAAGAAGAGCCCTGGCCCTTTTGCCCCGATCAACCTTCCCAGTCGGAAGATGACCCCTCGTTCATATTCCCTCAGGACCTTAATGGCAGAGGCTGCCAATATGAGGAGAAAAATGATCAGAAAGACGAACGGCGATGCACCAAACATATTTTAGTTCCTCCTTACTCTATTTTTTTGACCTTCAGTTTTAAGTTCAATACGCCAATGACCTCTACCTTCTCACCTGCCTCTATGGTTTGGTCGCTCAGGGCATTCCAGAACTCACCGTGGATGGAGACCTTACCGTCTGGAGCGATGCGTGTGGCTGCTACACCGATTTCCCCTACCATCCCCTCTGCTCCTGTGGTTGGTTTCGAAAGACGTGCCTTGACTGCCTTCGTTACCGCAAAACTGAAGAAGGCCGCACTGACCAGGACCGCAGGGATGATCACGCTGAGCGAAATCTTCATATATTGCGTTGGGCTTTCGATCAACATCAAGGAACCGAGGAAGAGTGAAATGACTCCTCCTACAGCCAAAAGGCCATGGCTGACGACCTTAATTTCGGCTATGAACAGGATGATGGCAAACAGGATGAGCGCCAACCCTGCAAAGTTAATGGGAAGCATCTGCAAGGCGTAAAAGGCCAGGATCAGAAAGATCCCTCCCACCACTCCGGGGAGAATGGCTCCGGGATTTGAAAGTTCGAAGAAGACCCCGTAGATCCCTAACATCAAAAGAATATAGGCAATCGTGGGATTGGAGATGGTATCCAGAAGGCGGTAGCGCCAACTCATCCGCATGGACTGGGGTTTGACGCCCTGCGTGAGAAGGGTTCGGGTGACCCCGTCGAACTTCACCACCCTTCCGTCGATCTTCGCAAGCAGGTCTTGGAGGTCCGGACTGACCAGGTCGATGACATTTAGCTTCAGGGCTTCCTCTTCAGTGATCGAAACGCTCTTTCTCACAGCCTTCTCACCCCACTCCACATTCCTTCCCCTGGTCTTCGCAATCGTTTTGATGTACGAGACTGTATCGTTAACGATCTTCTCGGACATGGTCTTGCTCTCTTTTCCCTCCCCCAACGTCACCGGATGAGCGGCCCCGATGTGCGTGCCAGGAGCCATCACAGCAATGTGGGCAGACAGGGTGATGAAGACACCGGCAGAGGCCGCCCTTGCTCCGCTCGGACCTACGTAGACAATGATGGGGATGGGAGAGGCGAGAATCTTCTTTACGATATTCCTCATTGAATCCATCAAACCTCCAGGGGTGTCCAACTCGATGATGAGGCATTGCCCCCCCTCTTTAACCGCTTGGTCAATGGACTCGATGATAAATTTGGCGGTCGCAGGGTTGATAATTCCCTCGACCTCTGCAATAAAGACAGGGGCCTTGTCTTCCGAATGGCCCGGAACCGCTAAGGTGAGAAAAAGAAGAAAACAAGGTATGAGAAAGGCTCTTCTTTTCAAATTTCATCCTCCTGAAATGTTAAAATATCTTAAAAAAGGTCAGATGTCAAACGATTCTCTGGATTCATTCCCATCTAAACGGTGATTCTCATCAGATCCTCTCCAAGGATAATTTCTCCTGGATAAGCCTGCCGACACTCTTTGAGAATGTCCGTCCGGTCGCACTCAGGGTAAAAATGGATGAGGAGAAGCTTTTTGCAACGGCATTCCTGCGCAATTCTCCCTGCCAGGGACGGGGTGAGATGACCCTCCACTTTCTTATCGTTTGGGAAAGAGCATTCCAGGACAAGGAGATCGACCCCTGAAGCGAGTTCGACGATATTTCTACAATAATCGGTGTCTCCCGAAATAACCACTGATCTGCCTCCACCGCATTCGATCCGATATCCTACGCTTTCTGGAAGATGAGCCATAGGTTTGGAAAAGATCCTCACGTCTTGAAAACAGAGAGGTCTCTTAGAAATCTCCTTGATCATGAGACGGTAGGATTCCGATTCAATCCAGGATCCATAGACCTTTTTGATTTTCTTAAAGTAGCGTCTGAACCCCGGCCCGCCTACACATAACAAATCCCTTTTTCTCGGGAGGTCGGAATATTTGCTGGCAAAGAGGAAAGGGACAAGGTCTGAGACATGGTCTGGATGGATATGGGTATAGAGCAGAAGGTCCATATCCTGATAAGTGAGTTCCACCTCGAGCATCCTCCTCAACGTCCCGGGGCCGCTATCGATCAATATTTGAGAACGCTCTGTCAGAACCACCAGGCCTGGAGATCCTCTTTTTAAAGAGGGAACACCGGTGCCTGAGCCTAAAATAATCAATTCTGCCATCCGAGGCTCCCCTGGGGGAGATGGATGAAGCCTAACATGAATCAGGGAAAAGTCAATGATCAATCGATTGACAGGGCCTCTCCATTTGATTAGTCTTTAGAAAATGGAGAACGAACAAAGGGACAGGATCGAAATCGACGGCTCTTTTGGTGAAGGTGGGGGACAGATATTAAGAACTGCCTTGGCCCTTTCCGTTCTCCTCAGGCAGCCCTTCACCCTTCATCATATTCGGGCCAGGAGAAAAAATCCCGGCCTTGGACATCAGCATCTTACGGCGGTCAATGCGTTGGCCAAAATCTCAGGGGCCAGGGTCGAGGGCAATGTCATCGGTTCACAGAAACTTACCTTTAACCCGGGAGGGGTCTGCCCCGGAGATTACCGTTTCCAGATAGGAACAGCCGGTTCGACGACCCTTCTCCTTCAAGCCCTTCTTTTGCCCCTCTGTTTATCGCAGATGAGTTCCCGATTAATTCTGGAGGGAGGAACTCATGTGCCATGGAGTCCTCCGTATCACTATCTTTCTGATGTCCTGTTCCCAACCCTCCACCTCATGGGGGTCTCAGTAGCAGGAAGAATCGACGAGTGGGGTTGGTATCCGAAAGGGGGTGGCGTCCTTCTGGTGGAAGTCCACCCCAGTCCATCCTTCAAACCGATCTCATTGCTCAAGCGGGGATCGCTGAAGAGGATTCGCGGGGTTTCTGCTGCATCGCTGCTTCCAAAACATGTAGCCGTGAGACAGAGAGAGGAAGCCCTTCGGAGGATTGAGAAAGAGTTAAAGTTCGGAGCAGAAATAACGATGCTTCCCGACGCGCCCTCAAGAGGGCCTGGCTCTCTCCTCTTTTTGGTGGCGGAATCGGAGAAGGCTGTTGCTGGATTTTCTTCACTGGGGCGGAGGGGGAAAAGGGCTGAGGAGGTGGCTGGGGAGGCTGTAAATTCTCTCAAAGATTATCTGGAGAAAGAGGACTGCCTTGATCCCCATCTGGCTGATCAACTGGTACCGTTCATGGCCATGGCGAAGGGGAATTCCTCTTTTACCACGACCCGGGTGACCGAACACTTATTAACCAACCTCTGGGTTGTTCAACACTTTACCAGTGTAAAAATTTCCCTAATCGGAGAGAAGGGCAGAGAGGGGAAGGTGGAAATGATCAATGAATAGCATGCCTTGACTTGGTACAGAGAGCATATTAAAATTTAACCTGAAGGAGGAGTAGATTAATAAACTTTACGGCAACCTCATCGGCCTAAAGCCCTCCCAAATAAGGAACATCGAGCGTATCTACCGAAGGAAGATTCCTCCCCAGAAGGCGATTTCCGCTGAAGTCGCACGCCTTCTCACGCAATTATCCGATGAAACACGACGTCAGATAGGCATTCTGGTGGGTCGAAGAGGATCTATCGAAACCGTCATCGTTGGAGACCAAAAGGGGATCACCATCCCTAATCTCTCCCGTTATCGAACGGGCATCCTTCGATTAAGAGGTCTCCGGCTCATTCACACCCATCTTCAGGGGGAACCCTTAACAGAAGAAGACCTAACCGATCTTGCTCTTCTAAGACTGGATATGATGGTCGCCCTCACCGTCAATCGGAACGGTTCCCCGGGCCTGATCTATTCCGCTCATCTCCTCCCGGATAACCGAGAAAGGAGGGTATGGGAGGTGAATCCTCCCATCCCTCTGGAGCAATGGGACACCGACTTCCTACGCTGGATCCAGTCCCTTGAAGAAGAATTTCAGAGGGGGCAACGTGCCATTCCCTTGAAAGGTTCTCAGGAGAAAGCAATTCTTCTCAGCGTGGGAAGGGAGAGCCGAGAGGTCCTTGAAGATTCGATGGAGGAGTTGAAAGATCTGGCTGAATCGAGCGGAGTCTTCGTCACGGAGTCGATCATCCAGAGACCGACCCAGATCTCTCCCACGACGCTGATGGGGGAGGGGAAACTTAAGGAATTGCTTGTCAAATGCATGCAACAGGGGGTCGATCTCATCATCCTCGATCAGAATCTTACCCCGGGTCAGATGGCCACCATATCGGATTTGACAGAACTGAGAGTGATCGACCGCACCCAGCTTATCTTAGATATCTTTGCTCAGAGAGCCCACACCCAGGAAGGGAAAGTCCAGGTGGAACTGGCCCAGCTTAAATATCTTCTTCCGCGGCTGGCCAAAAAGACGCTTGCCCTGTCGCGATTAACCGGAGGCATTGGAGGAAGGGGACCGGGCGAGACGAAATTGGAGGTCGACCGAAGAAGGGTCAGGGAAAGGATCCACCTCCTCGAAAAGGAATTGAAAAAGTTGGCCCAGAGGCGCGAACAGAGAAGGGGCTTAAGAAGAAAGACGCGAATTCCCGTCCTCTCCATCATCGGGTATACGAATGCCGGGAAGACCACTCTTTTCAACCTGCTCACGGGCAGCCATTTCCATGTGGAAGAGAGACTCTTCGCCACGCTCGATACCGCCACGAAGCGTTTGAGATGTCGCACCTTTCTGCGCATCGGGAGCAATGTCCGGGAGGTGGTGATCACGGATACGGTCGGATTGATCAGGAATCTGCCAAAAGACCTGATGGTGGCCTTTCGCCCGACCTTCGATGAGCTTCACGAGTCCGATGTATTGATCCACCTGGTCGATATCAGCAATCCCCGGTTCGCTGTTCATATCGAAGCGGTCGATCAGATCCTCCTCGAATTGGGATTAGATCTCATCCCCCGATTGCTCGTTTTCAATAAAGAAGATCGGTTGGATCGGGAAGAGGTCAGAGCGCTCTGCGAAAAATATGGCGGGGTTTCGATTTCGGCGCTTCGACCCGAAAGCCTTGGGAAATTCTTCCTCGCGCTGGAGAGAAAGCTATGGGAAGCCTGGGGTTCTCCCCAGGCTGGGTATAAAGTCAAGTTGACAAATGAGGATTCCTTTGATATATCAAATAAAAATTTACCCTGTTAGAAATCTCCGCGATTTGTGGTGGGGCTGGAAGAAAACGTAAAGAGGTCATTAAGGAAGCAGGTTCCGAAGGCCTCCGTCTTAACAGGGTGCCGGGACGGGAGCAAATTAAGACAATGGGAAATCATTCCAAGATCATTCATGAGAGTTTAACGTTCGATGACGTCTCCATCATTCCTGCCGCTTCCTCCGTCTTACCCAGGGAAGTCGAAGTCAGCACCCAGTTGACGAAAGCGATACGGCTCAACATTCCTCTGGTGAGTGCGGCCATGGATACGGTGACGGAGTCGAGAACCGCTATTTCGATGGCCCAGGAAGGTGGCATCGGGATCATTCATCGAA